>JBJHCR010000004.1:0-55673 GCA_050486105.1 Vulcanimicrobiota bacterium | reverse complement strand
GGAGAGCCTTGCAAAGAATTGACTCCAAACTCATGAATCTGACGAATCAACTGCAGGGGTTCGCACTGAGCAGGTCTGCTCGGATCCAGTCTAGGAATGACACAAGTCACGCCTAAAGCAGTACTAAATAATCCGAACAGCGGAAATCCAGGAAGATCGATATCCTTCGGGCCGAACCCATAGACGGTGCGCAAAACATCGAGTTGCTGGCTGAAGATCCCGTGAGTGTAGACCACTCCCTTGGCTGGACCAGTGCTACCAGAAGTGAAGAGAATAGCTGCCACATCTTGGTCTGTGGCTTGGAAAGGCTCCAGGGTCTGACACCTTCCACCTCGCCTGAGATCCGGCACCTCTGGGAAATGGCCCCAACAAGCCACTTTCTTGACCTTGCGGAAAGACTTCGGAGAAAGCTTCTTGAGAGCTAAGGCCCTGGGAATACCGATGAGAGCCGTGGGTTCGACCTCCTCAATGACTTTAAGGAAACGGCCCAAACCCATCCCTGGGTCGACTAACACGGGTTTCACCCCGAGCTTAAAAAGGGCGAAGATATTTGCTACGAACTCAGCAGAATTCTTGAGAAGAATCAGAGATGTGTCCCCGAAATCAAAGCCGATCTCTTTGAGTCTAAGGGCCTGACGATCTACCTCCCAAAGTAGCCGCGCTAAACTGAATCGCCTCGTCTTGTCAACGATAGCCAAACGCGTTGGTTCAGCTCTCGCCACTTCTTCGAAGCGCTCAACAATATTCAAGAGAATACGGCCTCGATCTCGGCGATCATTCTCTCTGGCGCCTCTTCCATCAGCAAATGCCCGCAATCTGGGTAGCTGCGCGCCTCGGCGCCAGGGAAAAAGTCGAGAAAACGACGCAAGAAGTGGGGGGTAAAAACCCAATCCTGCTCCCCCCAGAGAAGCAAAGTCGGAAGCGACGTCAGCCGTGAGAGACCGTCTTCCACCCCTTGCAAGGTAGAAAAGCTCGGGTGGGTCTCCAAGGTCGGGATATCGGCAACGAACCGATAGGTGGCAATTCTTGAGGACCAGGAATCATAAGGAAAAATCAAACCCATTCGGGCAACTTCGCTCAGACGTTTCGGCTCAGCGGCTCCGAGAACCGGAGTCAACCCGGCAAACGCGTTGAATCCACGAATCATGAGCTGGCCGAGATGAGGCGTCTTGGCTACCCGAAGCAGCCAAGGCATGTGGCTGGACCGAAAAGCCGCCGTGTTGGTCATGATGAGTTGCTTGAAACGTTCGGGGTGCCGACCGGCCACTCCCAATCCTATGGCCCCTCCCCAGTCGTGAACCAGCAGACGTATCCCCTGGAGGTCGAGGTCAAGGACCAGTTCCTCCAAGTGAGCGATGTGCTGTTCCAGGCGATACTCGAAATCCTGGGGCTTATCGGAAAGCCCACAGCCGATGTGGTCGCAGGCCACCGTTCTCATTCCGGAGCGAAAGTGACCGATGAGAGCTCGAAAAGTGAATGACCAAGTCGGGTTGCCGTGAACAAAAAGGAAGGGGTCGCCGCTTCCCTCGTCCACGTAATGCATAGAAAAACCCGACGAGGTCCTAAAAAAACGCGACTGGAACGGAAACTCGTCCTGAAGCTTTGGAGGCAAGGACAGGTTTGTGTTCACGTTGAGACCCCCAAAAGCACTGTCGTCAGAAAAACAAACCAGGCAACCCAACTGACACCCGTTCGTACCGCGGGGTCGAGAATCCAATCGTCGAGGCGTTCGGTGATCGACAATTCCTGATACAGGGTCGACAGGAGGTTGAGTCCGATAAAGTAGATCAACATTCCGTAAAGGTCAAAACCCAAGAACTGCGACGAGGCCGCGGTCAACTGATTGCTGAGAACCGGGGTAAAAATGAGGGGTATGATCACCCAACAAGGGCTGACCATCAACAGACGCCGACGCCCTTCCAAGAGGGCTTGGATATTGGGCGGAAACTTCCTGAACATTCTGGCGATGATCACCGGAACTATGCCAGCCAGAAAAAGATAAAAATAGCCCACTGACAGAGTCCAATACATGACCGCGCTGATGGCCTCTGGAGCGTCCTGGAAAAGTTTTAGGGTATGGTAGCCGCGTCCGACAGTTTCGAGCATACGACCGTCCACATAGGCGGTCACCCCGTGGAAAACGGAAATAAAGGCGCCTATCCAAAAAACGACAGAAGCCACCATCTTGAACATGGCAAAACCGGGAGTGATGGGTGAAGCCTTAGCCTGCCCGATCATCTCGTAGACCGAGATGGAGCGCTCTTCTTGGGCTGTCTTCAGGAGAATGAAAACTTCGAAGTTGTCGGGCAAAGATTCGGTGTCAACCCAGTAGGAGAGTTGAACTTTGTTGCCTCGAAAGCGCGCAGGTTCCACCTCGAGAGAGTCGTCGGTAGTGACGGCGTTCCCTGAAAGGGTCCCTCCTCCCGCGTTGGTTAAGATGATATAGCCCGCCTGACACTTGACCCCTCGAGAGTTCTGACGTTCTCCTATCAGGTCCACGCGGTGCACCAGAAACGGACGCTCTCGAGCAGCTTCCTCGGGACTCTTTCTATGGACCGGTTCATCGACCAGATCCTCGTCTAGCAGCGAATCAGGAGAGGGAAGTTCTGGAGCCTCAACATCCGGAATCTCGTCGGCCCCGGGTCGAATATAGAAAACATAGTCGGGTTCGACCAACTCCAGATAGTAGTCTCCGTACTCGACCACGAGCTCAGTTTTGCCCTCTTCATCGGGAGGCTCTTCGTGATGAGTGGCGTCTCTGAAGAATGGTTCAGCCATAGCCAACCAATCCCGAAGAGTAGGAAGAAATCGTTCCAATTCCCGCTTTGAGCGAGCCGGATGAGACAGAGCCCCTTCGCCTGGCTTCAAGGCACAGAAATCGGCTAGATTCTGCATCTTGCTGGTGGGGTCGGCATCGAAAGCCAGCAGCCGAGCGTGAGACCCCGTCGGCTTCTCCTGCTTTGAAAACTCATCGACATAGTAGAACACGTTGCGCACGGCCAGTCCGAGTTTCTCGTCCGACTCATGGCCGATGGAACGCAGGGAAAGTATGAGAAGTCTCTCGCAATCATGAATAGACAAACTCTGCTGGGCTAACTGTTCGGCTTCAACTGGCAGGGAGCCCAACTGTCGAAAAGCAGCAGCGGCAAGGCCCGCAAAATATCTGGTGAGGTAATCCAAAGCATCGCGAAGCGAGACGCACGACTCGATGGGATCCCCTAGTCTCAGATAAAGATCCATCCTGGTCAATATCCGGCTCAAGACCACTGGAGTACCTTTGGGGATGTCCACCGACTCTCGAATGAGAGGCTTCGTCTCGCTTCCCGCCTCCGAATGGACGACTTCCCCTTCCGGGCGCGGATTATTGACCCAAAGGACATACCCCGGTTCGGTGACTTCGAGGAACCTGTCACCGATCCTCAAACTGAACTCGACTTTCCCGTCTCGTTTGACTTCTTGAAAGAAGTGTTCGGTGCTCTGAAGATAACTGCCAAGGGCCACCAACCATTCTCGAAGAGTGGTTACATGTTTTTCGAATTCAACTTTGCACACTTCCGGGTCTTCGAGTTCGCCATACCCAGGCTCAAGTTGACACCAGGCGGAAAGCTGTCCGTTCAAGGAAAGGATCTCGGTGTGCCATCGAGGGACATATTCGAAAAGCTCATTCCTGCGAAAAAAGATTGAGGTGATGGTCTTGGCGGCCAGAAAGTCTGGCTTCTTTTGCAGTATCTCGAGGCAGTTATTGAGCAATTGCTCAGAAGCCGTGATAGACTGGCTCTGCTCCAACAAAGCCTCTGCCGACTCAGGAAGGCTATCGAGTTCGTCGCATACTTTAGACGAAACGCCAGCGAAGTATCGAATCAAGAACTCCAGAGCATTTCGCAATTCCAGACACCCGGCGACAGGATCCGCTTTTTCCATGGCCTCGCCGAGGCGATCGAGAATCTCCGTCAGAAACCTAGGCGCCTTCTGAGGGACAAAGAAAAACACAGAGCGGTCGTATAGGGAAAGCGGGACGTCTATCTCCTTTTCAGGAATGCAAAGAGGACAGGCGCTGACTTCGATTCTCTTGCCTGCTTCGACCAATTGGTTGCCGATCTGCACCTTGATGATCTGCTTCCCTTCCAGGGAAGTTCGTTCTGAAACAATACCTGCGTTAGCGAAGAGGCTCGAAGCAGCCTCGAGCCACTCTCTCAAGTAGGGAATGTGGGCCTTGACCTCAAGAACACATTTCTTGCGAACCGGTATTGGAGCGGAAACGAACTTCTCGAGAGGCATAGTCCCACGACGCGGTTTACCGCCCACCCCAACGATGCGTGCAAACTTCTTGGGACTGCCATTCTCATAAAAGGTATCGACTAGGGCCCGAACCTCCGGCAACTCTTGGGGCGCGTCCGATTGCAGAAAGGCCAAGCCTTTCTGAATGACGATCACAGCTTCATCGGCGTCACCGGGTCTCGTGAACTGGAAGTTGAGTTCACCGAATACCGAACTCACACCCTCCACCAAGTCGGCGAAGTAGGAGGCCAGAAAATTGAAAGTCCTGCGTAGAACCCTCAGGGAAGTGCCGGGAGCATCGAGTTCTAGAGACTCGTTCAGCTCATCCAAGAGATGCTCAAGATGAGAAGGAGCGCCAGTGGGAAGGTTTGGCACTCCAAGCTCTTTCGCGGTTAAGGTTTCGGTTGCAGACAACGCTCTTCCCCTTCAAGACAGCCCAAAATCAAAATACTGATTAACTCCTCACACCATCCCAGCATGCTTGACTTCAAAAGGTACAAATCTCCCTCAAGTCTCCACGTGCAACTCCTTTAGGATAGCTTGCCCGTTCTCTCCGTAGAGGAGAAATCCCTGGGTTTCGGCTTGGAGGCTACCCCACTGGTACCATCCTCAGGGCGAAATCGGTCATCTCATAGATTGGTGTACTATCGACTCTTAGGAAACCTCTCCCCTGGAGCAAGGGACGATCTCCATCCTCACGCCTAGTGACATCGACATCCACCACCACGTGTCTATTGGTCGGGATCACCTGTCCCCGATAAGCCCAGGTGTGCTCCTCACCCAAGGCTATGGGCTCGAAACGGTGAGTTTCAGCAAGCTCAGGCCAAGTCTGCAGCATAGCATAGCGCAGGAGTTGCAAGAAGGCCTCCAGACCGAGCGAGCCCGGCCAGACCGGGTCTTCATAAAAATGCGCCTTGAAGAACCACTCGTCAGGGTCTACAGTCTTACTGCCCTGGATAAACCCCAAACCCTGGCTTCCGCTCTTAGGAAGATAGATGTCCACCTGATCCATCATCAGGAGCGCCTTTCCTGGCATATTTCCAGGAAGGCTGGTCGTGATAGCGGGGTCTTCTGGTGACAGCGGATGAACTCGCTCGAGCAGGATGGGACTCCCCACCCGTCGTTTCTCATCTTCGGTCAAATGATAGGTCCGCTGAGAAGCGTCCCTGACCCCGACTTGCTTTGCCAAGGCTGCAGCTGAGAAGAAGCCAAAGTAGGTGGTGCCGCGATAGAGCAAATCCTCACCCGCGTAGACTTCCATATCAAAGTTCTCAATGATCATACCACCGGCTTCAGACACTTCGGTCATCCGAACTCGCATCCTGATAGTGCCAATGTCGGGAAAGAGATCTCTATATAAGGTCGCCGTTCCCCCGAGATTTCGGAATTTCAGATCAGAACTTGAACGCAAGGCCGAGCCGCAATAGGCGGCCAACCAGCCACAAGGCTGAAGGGCAGCCTCGAGCAATATACAGTAGGCCATGGAATCCTGGCGGTTGGCTCCGAAGTACCAGGCATCCGGTGGCACGTCATATTGAGCCTCGATCCAATCCCCCGCCTGGAGTACAAATTTCGGTTGATTCACTTCTACAATCCGGTCCATAAACTGGTACGGAGGACCGGGCAAGCGAGCGATCTTTCGCTGAGAATCGAACACTTCGTACTCTGGACCGAACGCCAGGGATGGTCGACCGTTGGAGAACTGCATGATGCTCTCCTTGTCGTAGAGGACCTGAACTGGTGACTGAGCCTGAGTGTTCATCATCTCGACCTCTGTTCCACCTGGCTCTTGTGCCTGCCAGATCTCCTCCAAGCGCTGCTGAGTGACTCCGGTGAGGCGCAAGGACATATTGACGAACCTCACGATGGCTTTTCCATCCCCATACATTAAGGCATCAGCAATGACGTAAGGTTCGGGATCGTAACCGATCTCTTTGATATCCACCTGATACAAGACCTTCTTGGTGTGGACGTCCACCGGCCCCCGGCACTTCAACTCCGCCGGTACCCCCAAGCGAGGTTCGAAAGCCACCTCAGACTCTTCGGTCATCCAACCCAAGCGAGCTAAGAGAAATCTCAAGCTATGAGCGCAACATTCGTACATCAAGGTTCCAGGCATGACCATGTCGTCCTTGAAATGGCAGGTCAAGAACCAATCATCGGGATGAATGTCCGCCTCGGCCTCGACCCGACCCAGTCCAAAACGTCCTCCCGCAGGCTGCAAGCTCAGCACCCGATCGAAAAGTTTCATACGCCCTGAAGGCAAGCCGTAAGGTCGAGTCAGCGGGAGACCGGCAAACCCCCGTCCAAAACAGCCCACCAGATCGCGATCTCGGAAAGCCTGCACCTGCTGGTCGTTGTAGGACTCATCGACATTCAACCCGGAGGGGAAGGGCGAAAGCGGCACCCAGCCTTGCGGGCATCTGCCGGGAGCCGGGGTTTTCTCCATCTTGGTTAAAACGATGCCTCCTGAGGCGGCGATCTCCTCATAGGTATGAAAACCCGCACAGCCATTCCTCATGGTGATCAAAGGTTTCCCATCGATGGTCCCGTCGAACTCAAAGAAAAACAGAAAGACTTCACCCTGATTGACAAACCGGCTGATTCGAATGTCGTAGACGATCACTTCACCGGGCTGGGGCAGACCTCTATGGAAAGTGACGGTGGCATCCAGCAGACGATAAGCCCGGTCTCCTCCTGTGGCCAAATCTATTCCCAGATAGGAACACAAGAAGAGATCGGCCTGGCCGGCCTCCACCGAAATGCAGACAGGAGCGCGGTCGTGGTCGAGGTACCAGGCCTCCGGGAAGACGTCATGCTCGGTGACTAGTCTCCCGGCCCCTAAGGAACCGGGTTCTCCTTCAATGGAAAGAATTCGATCGCAAAGCATGAGGGGTTCGTCAGGCAAGCGCACTCTCACCGAATGACCATCAACGGTTGCAAACTTAGGGCCAAGAACCTTAGCGATGGAGCCGACGGCAAACTCCATGCATTGGTCTCGGTCGAAGGCTAAAGCCGCTCTAGCAGGTCGCTCTCCCCGCATCAGGGGATTTGCCGAGGTGGGATCGATCCTGGCCCAAGGCCAAGGCTCGGCAAGGGGGAGGGACTCGTCCCCAACACCGAATTGCAGCAATCGCTCCATCTGGAGACGAGTGCTCTCCATCAAAGCCAGATAGGCCTCGTGAGCCTGAGCCGTCTGCCTTGAACTCTCAACGATGGAGGCCGCCAGATGTGCACTCGGGTCGCCTTGATAATCGGGGTGCAGCCCGATCACCGGAGTCAGTTCGCTGTAGATGGGTTGCTGTGAAGACATGGATTTCCGTCCGTTTCTGGTTAAAGATGAAGTTGAGGCAGCGGTCTTAGGCTGCCAGACCAAGGCTCTGGGATAGCGAAGATTGGTGGGAGCGGGAGCCTTCGACGAAGGGCTATCTAGAACCCGAGCCTCGACCTTCGAAGTCTCTCGAATCTCTGCTGGAGGTCTCTGGGCCGGTGGGGTCAGCGGCCCAGGGGAAGCGGACAGCCATGGTACCGGAGGGCTCAGTCGTCGCGGTAGAGTGACTCCAGTTTGCACAGTCAACCGAGTTCGTCCATGACTTGCGTCTGCTCTGTCTCCACGGTAGAGGCATTGAAGATCAACCTCAAGACCCGCTACGTATGCCCCGGCCAAGAACTTGAGAAGGTTGAGAGCCTCACTACCTTCTTTGGGTAGGGAAAGCGACCGAGCCCAATGCTCTCGGTCACCAAGGGTACTCCGCACCATTCGAGCACAAGACCCCCCCGGACCGACCTCCACAAAGGTGCGGACTCCGTCATTGTAGGCCGCTTCTATCACCCTGGAAAAATCGAAGCCGAAGCGAGCATTTTCGGTGATCGATTCAGCGGCAGACTCCTTGTCCGGCCGATACATGCAAGCTCGATGCCCGTTGTAGAAATCTATCCCTTCCGGGGGGGTGGTGGTTAAACGATGGAGGTCGCGGTAGCTCTCGATGACGGGATGCATGAGCGGGCAATGGACCGTGGGGACTCCGTCTAGGAGGAAAGCTTCGCAACCCAAGGCCTGAGCCAAATCTTGGACCGCCGCCGCTCCCCCGCCAACCACACACTCCGTTGGAGTGTTGACAATGAGCAAGAAGAGATCCGCTTGCCCCAACTCTCGAATCTTGGATTCCACTTCGGACTGGGACCGATTGAGAACTGCCACCCGCCAGACGAACGGCTGTTGAGCATCGAGACCCAAGACGGCTCGCGCCGTCTGAAACGAGCCTCTAAGCTGCTGATGAAAAAGCGGAGAAGCATGGGTCCGCTGAAACATCTCATCTCGTTCGGTCCAAGCTCCCAGAGTGAAGAGAGCTGAGGTTTCCCCTAGAGAGTAGCCAATCGCTGCTTGAGGCTTAGACAAAAATCGCTGCAAAATTCGTCCTGCCAAGATGCCAAAGGTCACTTGACCGAAGATGGGGGCCAAGGGATCGTTGTCTATGCGGGCTAACGCCCTCTGCTCCCAACCCTCACTTCGGTCGGTATGACACGGGTAATGGAGCCAAGGAGTGTAGTGCTGATAGCTGAGCTCGGCCTCGGAGCAGATCTCTTCGGCCACTTCGGGAAAGAGCAGGGAAAGTTGACGGCCCATGCCCAGATAGTGATTTCCCGACCCGGGGAAGACCCATGCCACCCTCCCCGACACCGGCTGTGCTCGGAAAAATACTCCAGCTGGGCCATCCAGGGGTTGCCCCCCGGTCCGAAATCGCTCCTTTAGGATCTCGAGGCCTTTCCGCAACTCCTCAACGCTGCGGCAGACCAGAGCTCCCCGAGTATCGCCCTGAGCATCCTTGGAATGGCGTTGAACTTGCCACCACTGCCTGGCCAACTCGGGCAGCTCGTGGCCCTCGGCCGCAAGCTCCGAAAGTCTGCCTTCTTGGCCCTTATGCACCAGGAATAATTGGGCCTCGAGTAGCTTCCATCGAGGAGGAGCCAAGTCTCCTGGCTCAACAGAGAAATTCTTGGCTGCTTCACGCAACTTCAAGGAGAATGCGTCGCCACCGCGTCCTTCCCCAACAGCCAGGGCTCGTCTCGGTCCAGCTTCTCGGTCATTCCACCAAAAATGAGGTTCCCGGGGGAAATACAGGTGCTCGGAGGTTGGTAGCGGAGTCCGGCAACCAGTGAGGGCCGGGATCACCTTCCCTGACAAGGCCACCACCGCACGAGTCACGGCCAACAGGCCTGAGGCCGCACCGGGAAAGCCCAAAGAACCCACGGCGCTGCCGAGGGCTACATGAGGGAAATGCCGGTCCTGGGCTCCGGGGAAGATTTCGTCCCAAAGCTTGAGGAAACGACTGTCGGAGACTTCCTCACCCCGGGACAGGATTTCCACATAGCCGATCCGATCCTGGCCTTCGCCGCGGTCAGCCATAGCTTGGGCGCTGCCCTGCAGCACCGACCTCAGTCCACCGACGCCCCCGGCTGCCTGGAGGTCCTCCACGACGGCCAGGATCTTGTCCCCGTCTGCCTCAGCTGCTGAACGACTCTTGAGGATCAAGACCACCGCGCCTTCTGAAATCGTAGGACCAACCCCGTCCTGATCGAACGGGCGAGCGCAAGTCCCCCTGATGAAGGGAGTTTGTCCATCTTCAGACCAAACCGCGCGAGGGTCTCCCGCCAGATCGATAGCCCCCACCAGACAACTGTCCATCTCCCCATGGGAGATGGCCCGGTAAGCGACCTCGAAGGCTCTAACACCGGATAGTTCTCCGCAAGAAATGGCGTAGGAGGGCCCTCCCAAGGAAAACTCTCGAGCCGCTCGACTGGCGACGATACTCCCCAAGGCTCCCAAAGTCCGAGTTGAGTCCAGAACCCTCGACAGGGAATCTCTGAGGCGCTCTCGAGTCGGTTCATCGAAAGCCTCGGGGTCGACACCGAGCTTGCCCAGCATACGATTCAAGGCCCATCGCAGATGGTAGTTGGTGGTCTCCAGATCCAAATTTACGCCGATGAGAGCCCCGCTTCGGCGACACCGCGCCTTATCTCCGAGGGAGCTCATGCCAACTGCTCGGCCTGCTACCGCCAGCAATAAAGACTGCTGCAGCAAAATCTCTGGAAGGTCCCGGGGAGGCACCCTGAACTGACCGACCTCCACTTCTAACTCACTCAAAAAGAGACCCCAGATTTCTGACAACTCTTGGAGAGGCCCGCTCTCGCCGGCCAGTTCGTTCGGCCAACGTCCTTGGGGCCGGGGCCCGACGGAACTGTGATCCCAAAAAAGGTCTACCATGATCCGCTCGAGGTCGTGCTCTTGTCCCAAATGCACGGCCAGTCCCGTGACCACCACCTCTTCGGGATTGACCCGGGGTTTCGAGGGCGAAGGGGTCAGCGAGGTTGGCTTATGAGGAGCTTCCAGCAAGACATGACCATTGATGCCGCCAAAGCCGAATGCCGACACTCCCCCTCTGCGAACTGTATCCCCGGTCCATTCTCTGGGTTGATCCAGAATCTCGAAAGCACTCTTCTGGAGATCGATTCCCGGAGCTGGAGACTCAAAATTGATCATCGGCGGAAGAATTCCATGGTGAATAGCCTTGATCACCTTAATCAAGCCCGCCGCCCCAGCACCGGTCAGAAGATGTCCTATTTGCGATTTCACCGAGCCCAGCACCGTCCTCTGTGGAACCTCTGCAGGCCAGAAATCGGTCAACGAGCGAAACTCAGTCTTGTCACCCATGGGGGTGCCGGTTCCATGGCACTCAACCAAGCGCACCTCTTCAGGGCTCCACCCAGCCTGAGCGTAAGCCAGTTGCAGAGCTCGAAGCTGCCCTTCAGAGTCGGGAGCGAGCAGACTTCCTCCAATGTCATTGGACAGCCCGATTCCCTGAATCACGGCATAGATTCGGTCCCCATCCTGAACGGCGTCGGAAAAACGCTTGAGCAGCAAGACGCCGGCTCCTTCCCCCACCACCAGACCGGTGCCTCGGGCGTCGAATGGAGAGCAGCGACCGGTTGGGCTCAGAGCGCCCAAGGCTGTGAATCCGGCCTGGGTGTAAAGGCTGTCGGCTCGGTTCACTCCTCCCGCTAGGACCGCATCGACCCGCCCATCAACGAGGGCGTCGCAAGCCAACTTCACAGCATAGAGCGAAGAGGCGCAGGCGGCATCCAAGGTCAGCGTGAACCCTCCGAAGCCCAAGCTTCGAGCGATCACTTGAGCGGCTCTTCCGGTGACCTCCCTCCAAGACGGATCCACCGTCAAAGAAGGGGACTCGGGGCGGGGAGTCAGGCCCGCTGCCAACTGCCCCAAGAAGATCTCTTCAGAAAGGCGAGATGATTCGGCGGTTGGAAGAGCTATGGAGGCCATGATGGTAGCGACCCGTTCCTTGGAGCGAATCGGAGCACTGGCGTCCTCGAGGGCCATCTCGGCTGCCACCAGAGAAAGCTTACTCAGATCGTCGAGTTTCAGTCCCTGAGGATCACCGCTCTTCGGCTCAGGGACAGCCTCCAGCAAACATGCCCGAAGGGAGGCCACTCGATCGGCAGAGCCTCGAGCGGAATACCAATCCGGACGATCGGGCCAGCGCCCCTCTCCGATCTCTCGGCAAGCGTCACGACGTCCGAGGATATTCTCCCAATAAGCGTCGACGTTGGGGGCTGCCGGAAATACTCCACCGAGACCCACTACGGCGACAGAATACCGTTGATTCAAGTTTATTGGCCTTTCTAGCTCCGGGACGCTAGAGCGCTCGGCAGACCGAAGGCCGCCTTCAGGCCCTCATCGGCCGTCCAGTCGAGCTTCTCGAAGGTTGCCAGGACCCTGCCTTTTTCATCGCGCAACTCGCAGTCAGCGACCACACTGCGTTCACTGGAGGAGGTCACTCTCAGAATTGCGGTCACCGGCTTCTTCGGGAATCTCCTGACGTACTGACGATAGCGGGCAAAGCCATTCGGCAGGGAAGGCTTCCCTAGGTTCTCCCAAGACCAGAGAATCCCTAATTGCAGCACTCCATCGACCACCAGAGGCTCGGTCACCCAGTCGGAGCGCAAGGGCTCAGCTTCCCAGTGAGCTGGAGCCTTCGCCACCTTGAGCAGAGCGGCCAGCCCTCGATCCGAGATCCCTGACACCTCGCTCACGGCGTGGAAGTCCGTTCCGTGGAACAAAAGGTTGCTGTATATCGATTCGCTGTCATGGCCGTAAGCGTTGGAGGCTATCCCATTCAACTCTCGGGCCTCAGGCTGCTCGGGTAAGGCATCACCGAGAACCACGGTGGCCCGGGCGTGGAGAATGTTGCGACTGATGTCTCGAAGCTCCAGAGTCCAGCGATAATTCCCGGTTTGGCTGGTCATTTGACCCTCTTGGGCCGTCACCACCAAGGTCGGTTCCACGCCATCTCGGATCACCGCACCGCGAAAGACTCTGAGGTCATCGATGCCGATCAAGCGAAGGCCGGTTCCGCCATGGAGGGCTCCTTGGACGAACCACTCCTGCATCATGGCCATAGGCAAGACCGGGTCCCCACCCAAACGGTGGGAATCGAGAAAAGGTAGGGTTTTGACGGAAAGGGTCTTCTGCAACAGCAGCTTTCCGCTTCCATCGCTGTGGTCCTTAGTCCGGCGGACCGTCGGCGCCGGTTCAGGGAAACCGTCTCCAAAGAGGACTTCAGCGTGAGCCGAACCTCCTTGTTGGGCCAATTCGTCGGCCACCGCTTTCGCCCCGAGTTCGATGGGAATCAATCCCACCCCGATCCTCTCGAATTCCCGGGCCAAAGCCGGGGTGACCATTCCCCCGGCCCATGGACCCCAACCCATGGCCACCACCTTGCAGCGCGGTCTACGGCGCGACTCGAACTGAGCGTATTTATTCAAGACCTCGTTAGCCATGCAGTAATCGATCTGACCCGGGCGCCCAAATCGAGCGGTGACCGAAGAGAACAGAACCAGGGCTTTGAGATCCGGCAAGAGTTCGGTGAGGGCCACTAGGCTCTTAACCTTGGTTTCGAAAACCTGCTGGAACTGCTGATCTGTCTTGTCCTCAATCTTGCGGTCCGCCAGAACCCCTGCACCGTGGATCAGGCCTGTGGGCCGACCCAGGCTCGCGGTGATCTCCTTGATAGCCTGAGATAACTGCTCTTTGTCGCGCACATCGCAAGCCAAGTACTCGGCTTGAACTCCCAGAGCCTTCAGGCCATCCAGGCTCTGACGGATCTCCCGTTGCCCGAGGACTTTGCGAGCCGCTTCTTCGAGTTCCTTGGGTTTAGCTTTTCCAGAGAACTGTTGGGCCAGAATGGTCCGCTTCAAGGACGCTTCGTCAGGGCAATCAGGATACAGACTGAAGCTGGGTCCCTCGAGCTTGGTGCGGCCCAAAAGGGCGAATTTGCATCGATGCTGAGCTGCTACGGCCAAAGCACAGGCAGCGGTCACTCCGCGAGCCCCACCGGTGACCAAGACCACGTCATCAGCTCCGAGATAAGGGGTCCCTTCGGTGGAGTCACTAACCATGGTCACCAGAGTCTCACGGCGGCCAGGAGTGAGGGCCACTTCAACCGGGCCATCCTTAAACAGTTCTTCAGCCACCTCATCCACCATCAGATCGGGGTGTCTATCGATGGCTCGGGTGACCACTTCCGGCCACTCGTGAGCCACCGTCTTGGGAATACCGGCGAGCCCTCCGATAAAGGGGTCGAAAGTCTTGCCCTTCAGACCGAAACTCCCATCCAAGGTGGTCACCGTGAAGAGCCCTCCGGCGTGAGTTCGGAGCGACTGAGAAGCCTCCCGTACTCTCTGGAAAGCTCGAAACAGGAACTCTCTCGAGCGCTCGCCTTGCCCCCCGTTGCCGACCAGGACCAAGGTTCCCAAATCCTCTGGAAGCGGCTCCTCGGCTCCCCAAAGTGAGCAATAGACACCCCGAGATTCCAGCACCTCAACCAGGGTTTGTCCTAAACCAGGAGTGTCCTCGATCACCACCAAACGCCGACCTTCGGCGACCGGAAGGCCTACCGTATCCCCTGGACCCACATCCACCAACTGTAAGGCTTGGCGACTGATCTTGGCCGCAGGGGTCACCCCAGCGTGAGCACTAGAAGCCAGGCTGGGTCCAACCACAGGGCCCGAACCGAGCGACAGGGCCTCAACGATTTCCCCTAGGGTCCGCAGGCTTCCCATACGATCCGAGTCCAGTTTGGGAAGGTTGGGCACAGCCTCTTCCACCGCAGCCAGGATCTCCACCCTCTTGATGCTGTCGATACCGAGATCTCCTTCGAGATCCATATCTAAAGTCAGCATTTCCAGAGGATATCCGGTCTTTTCGGATACCACCTCGAGTAAAGCCTCTGAGACCGCACCTCCGGATGCGTTGCTCACGGAAGGGGCATACTCTTCCCTAGAAGGAGTTGCCCCGGTTGAGCCGAGGGCAGCGACGATCTCGGCCAGGGTTCTCAAGCTTCCCAGCACCTCAGAGTCGATTTTGGGCATCCCCGGCACGGCCTCTTCCACCGCAGCGAGGATCTCTACCCTCTTGATACTGTCGATCCCCAGGTCAGACTCCAAGTCCATCTCAAGGGTCAACATCTCGGCCGGATAGCCGGTCTTCTCGGCCACCACTTTGAGCAGCGCTGAAGAGGCGGCTTCCCCTCCTTGACCTCCCTTGGAGACGAGGAGACTTGGAGGCGCTGAAGCGGCCACAGGAGTGGGGGTCCCACTCCCCAGGGCGGAAACGATCTCCCCAAGAGTCCGCAGGCTTCCAAGTCTTTCCGAATCGATCTTGGGCAAGCCGGGAACGGCCTCTTCCACCGCAGCTAGGATCTCCACCCTCTTGATGCTGTCGATCCCCAGGTCCGACTCTAGATCCATTTCCAAGGTCAGCATCTCCGCTGGGTAACCCGTCTTGTCAGCCACCACGTGCATCAGTGCTTGAGCGGTGGCTCCAGAGTCGGAACTCGATTCCTGAGTCGGCGTTAGAGCGGATGGACTCACAGCTCCTGCAGGGGCGAGAGCACCCACGATCTCACCCAGAGACCGCAAACTTCCTAAACGGTCTGAATCCACCTTGGGCAAACCAGGGATGGCCTCTTCCACCGCAGCTAGAATCTCCACTCGCTTGATGCTGTCGATCCCGAGGTCTCCTTCGAGGTCCATCTCCAAGGTCAGCATCTCAACCGGGTAACCGGTCTTTTCGGCCACCACCTCGAGTAATGCCTGGGACACGCGAGCGTCTTCTGGGTTACCTTGGGCCATCGGAGCGACCGTGATTCCCGTGGCTTTCAAAGTCGAAGGCGCCGCGCTCCCCAGAGCGGCAACAATCTCGGACAAGGTCCGCAAACTGCCGAGACGGTCCGAATCCACCTTAGGCAAATTGGGTATGGCCTCTTCCACCGCTGCCAGGATCTCCACCCGCTTGATGCTGTCGATCCCCAGGTCTCCTTCCAAGTCCATATCCAGGGTCAGCATTTCGACGGGATACCCGGTCTTCTCCGCTACCACTTTCAGCAACGCCTGAGAAACTTCGGGACTGGCCGATCTCGCGGGTGCGGTCTCAGACTTAGGTGGCGCTTGGGTTGTTGCCCGAACCGCAGGTTTGACCTCCTCGGCGACCACGGCCACCGCCGGAATAGGCATTGGTCTCGGCGGAGGTGATGGCGCCTGGCTCACCGGCACCAAAGGCCTCGAGGTGGAAACAGGCCAGCTCTGCGGTACCGAGCGAACGGGTTGCGGCGCCGCTTCTCGAAGGGAGAGCGAGGGCCGTTCCCCTGCTCCGCTCAAGAGCTGACCGAGGGTGCGCTGGGCCGCTTCCTGGCTTTTCAGAAATTGTTGGTGAACTTGAGCCGTCTGTCTCGAGAGCTCCTGCAGAGCCTCAAAGTGAGGCAATAGGGCTCCCAGGGAGGGCTGGCCGACGTTTGCTGAAGTCCGACTATCCGCGTGGGTACCACCTTGCGGTGCTGCTGCATTCACCATGGAACGAGAGCTAGGCCCTGGTTCGGCGATGGGGGCACTCGGTGGCTGGGGTGCTGCTGCTTGAGTCGGGGCGGAAACTCTTTCGGTGACTTTGGCCGAGAGATGCGAACTCTGAGTTGGTAACGCGGCACCCTTGTCTCGCGTGCCCACGGAACCCTGGATCCTGATCGGCGGTTTCACCGGGGTCTTGCTGCGGTAATTCGCTCCCGATATCTCCACCGTCATCCGCTGCTTTGCCTTGACCACCGGCTCGGTTTCCCAAGCGCCGAGGTCCACCGACCATCCCCAAGCAGCCAACTGGGCCAGGGCTTTCGACAGATCGAGGAGGGCATCTGAGCGCCCGGCTGAGGCATCCAAGGAAACCACCTGAGCTGCTTGAGATTCGGCCAGGATAGCCTTCACCAGACCGCCGAGGACCGTCTTGGGACCAACCTCAACAAAAGTGGTGAACCCATCGGAGGCCATGGTTTCAATGAGTTCCACGAAATTGACCTGATGGACCAACTGATCAGCCAGCAGCGCCCGGGCCGCCTTGCCCGACTTCGGATAAGGGCTGGCAGTCTTGTTAGCGTAGACCGGGATCTCAGACTTATGGAACTTAACCTTTGAGGCCACCTGGTGGAACGGGTCTCGGGCGCCGGCCACGAATGGGCTATGGAAAGCGGCCCCGACCTTCAAAGGCACGCCCTTCAAGCCAGCCTTCTTGAGTTCCGGGGCGAGGGCCTTGAGGTCCTTTTCGGAACCTGACAGCACGCATTGCTCGGGAGAATTGCGGTTAGCCAGAACTACCGAGGTGCCAGACTCCTTGAGAACTTTTTCAACTTTCTCCAGAGAGCCTTTCACCGCCATCATGGTTCCTAGGTCTTCGCCCTGCTGAGCCATCAACCGACCCCTCTCGGCAGACAACTCCGCTAAGCCTTGGCCGTCGAGCACACCGGCAGCATACAGCGCCACCAATTCTCCATAGGAGTGACCGGCCGTCCCCTCGGGAGTCAAACCGAAACGCTGCAATAGGTGAAAATATCCTCGCTCGATGACCCCTAGAGCGGGCTGAGCTCGGTCGGTGGAGGTCAAATAGTCTTGCTGGGCCTTTTCCAGTTGAGAATCTTGAGTCGGCGGAGGGTAGATAGCCTGGCCCACCTCACGACCGACGGAGTCCAGAGATTCTAACATTTCCGGGAACAGACAAGCCAAATCCCGACCCATGTTCACGTACTGTGAGCCCTGCCCGGGGAAGAGAAAGGCAAGCTTGCCTTGGACCGGGCCTTCTCCATAGAAGTTCGGGCGCTGCCCACCCTCCAAAGCCTGGAGAGCTTCAGTCAAGGCTTCCTTCATCTGCGAAGCCTGGGCCGGCACAATCAGACGATGAGGTGCCTTGGGCTCGAAGGTTTTCCGGTTCTGATACAGACCGTGAGACAAATCTCCCGGCCCTTCGAGCAGATTCTTCACGGCTCTTGCGATCTCAACTTGACTCGAGCCCGAAAAGGCCGCGATCTCAACGCTGCCATCCCAAGCCACTTCGGTCCGAGCCGCCCCGTATTCTTCCAAAACGATATGAAAGTTGCTCCCACCGAAGCCGAATGACGACAAAGCTGCCCGACGCGGGTGCTCCGGATGCGAGATCCACGGCCGACTGAGGGTGTTGAGGTAGAAGGCGCTCTCCTCGACCCCGAGCTTGGGATTTGGCCGACTGATGTTGATGGTGGGCGGCAAAACCTTATGATGCAGGGCCAAGGCTGCCTTGATCATACCTGCCGAACCCGCTGCTGCCTTGGTGTGTCCGATCTGGGACTTAACGCTCCCTAAAGCGCACCATCCCTGGTCGGGACTGGCTTCGGCGTAGACCCCTTTCAGGGCCTCGAACTCCACCACATCTCCTACTTTCGTCCCGGTCCCGTGAGCCTCTACCAATTCGATAGTGCGGGGAGACACTCCGGCATTCTCGTAGGCCCGGCGCAAAGCTCGGGCTTGTCCGGGAGAGAACGGAGCATAAACTGCCTTCTCTTTGCCGTCGCTGGAGGTGCCCACCCCTCGAATCACGGCATAAATGCGGTCTTTGTCTCGCTGGGCATCGGCCAAGCGCTTGAGGACCACCATCCCAATACCCTCTCCAATGAGGGTACCGTCGCCTTGAGCGTCAAAGGGTCGAATCTGGCCTGAGGCGCTGAGAGCCGGAGTCTTGGAGAAGCACATGTACATAAAGATGTCGTTGAAGGTGTCGACCCCTCCGGTGATCACCATATCGGCTTGACCTGTTTCCAGTTCCAACAAAGCCAAATGAGCCGCTGATAGGGTGCTGGCACAGGCTGCATCGACCACGCAGTTCGTCCCGTGGAGGTCCAAGCGATTGGCGATCCGACCGGCGACAACATTTCCCAAAAGTCCAGGGAAAGAGTTCTCCTGCCAAGGGACATAGTCTGCGGAGATGCGGGTCATGACCTCTTCCACCAAGTCATCGCTGAGGCCTGATTCTTGCAGGGCCTTACGCCAGTAGGGGTGCCCGAGGCGCGCCCCCAGAGGGACCACCAACTCCAAGGTCCCGGTGACGCCCAGGATGATGCTGGTCATCTCACGATCGAATTCCCGCTCACTGGTGTAGCCGGCATCCTCGAGAGCAGCCTTGGCTGCCACTAAGCCCAAGAGTTGAGAAGTGTCGGTGGCTTCAAGAACCGTAGGGGGCATGGAAAATTCCGTGGGATCAAAAGGGTAGGGATCGAGAAAACCGCCGCGACGACAGTAGGTCTTATCGGGCGCCTTCTGATCCGCATCGAAGTAATCCTCGGGCTTCCAGTGAGTCGAAGGTATGTCTCCAATGGTGTCGACCCCAAGGCGCAGAACCTTCCAGAAGGCTTTCAGGTTCGCTGCCTTAGGAAAGAGCGCTGACATCCCAACGATGGCAAACTCTCCGTTGCGTAGGACTCCCTGCTCGGTTTTCGTCGTCATCTTCTCTATCTACCTCACCTTAATCTTGTCTACCCTGGGAGCCGAACAGAGCTTCGAGCTCTTCTGGACTCTTTGGCGAAAATTTCACCACCGCATGAGAGAGAGGAACCTGCTGTTGGCGCAGCATGTTCACCCTACTCAAATAGGCAGAGCCGGCCAGGATATTTCTCGCTACCACTGCAGCTCTGCGAGCCTTGGGCTCAGCCAAGAACGTGCCTTCGACCCACTGATTGAAGGCCCCCATAGCAGGCCCACACCAAACTTGATAATCCACTTTGCGGTCGGGGATCCCTGCGTTGGCCCACCCGGACGCCCGCCCCAGGTAAGAACGAAAAACCAAGGCCATCAGATGCTTGGGATCTTTCTCTGCTCGGTCCACCTGCCTGGGGTCTCGAACCTTAAAAAAGGCCTTGGTGTCAGCCCAAACCTGTTCCAGAGGCTGCTTGAAGAAACTCTTTTCCAGAATCCCCCGCTCAGCCGCTGGGAGGTCATCTAACGAGGAAAAATCCCTATACAATTGATAGAGTTTCTTGGCCCGAACGGGAAACATGGTTCCCCATTTGAGCACTTGCACTTGGACCCCCATTTCGAACATGTCGGCGGCCGGAGCCATGGCCACGTCCGCCTGCCCTGCCTTGCACAGCATCTCTCGAACAATGTCCGAACTCCCGGACTCCCGGCAAGACTGATTCACACTGCCCGTCACGATATAGGCCGCCCCCATCGCAAAGGCAGCGCAGGCCGATGCCGGAGTCGATATCCCTCCGGCCGCTCCAACCCGCAAATTGATGGGTAACCCCTGATAAAGCTTCTGCTTCTCATCCCTGAGAGCGATAATGGTAGGAAGCAAGGCTAAGGCCGGCCGATTGTCGGTGTGCCCACCCGAATCCGCCTCTGCCGTTAGGTCTTCGGCGACGGGAACTAGAGCGGCGAGTTCTGCTTGCTCAGAGGTCAAAACTCCACTTTCCACCAGGGCCCTAAGCATCTTCTCCGGCGGGGGAGAGAACAGTTTTTCTGCCACTTCCACTCGAGAGATCTTGCCCAAGACTTGCTGGTCGGTGACCACTGTTCCATCGCTATCTCGCCTGATGCCGTGGTAACGGTATTTGAGGAGAGGCAAAGTTAGCCCCAGATAGGCTGAAGCGCTCACCCTGCGTATACCTCGCCGAAGATAGAGGTCCACCACACCTTCTTCAAGGTCCGGCTCATTAGGCGAATGAATCAAATTGGAGCCGAAGCCATCCAGTCCCAAGCTCGCCTCTAGGCGGTCGATGGCGGCCTCGACCCGGTCCAAGGTCAAACCAGCGGCTCCAAACACGCCGAGTGCCCCAGTGCTGGCCGCAGCCTCAACCAACTCCGCACTGGTGATCCCGTTAGCCATGGCGCCAACCACGTAGGGATAGGTGACATTATGAGCTTCACAGAAAGAGCGGTCACCTAATTCACGGGGAGTCAGGCGAGGCAAAAACCCGTGAAAGGCCCAACCTGAACCCGAAGGGTCCGGATTAAGGCCCTCACCGGCCGCTGGCGCGTAAGCGAACTCACCGCCTTGGTCCCGCAGAACCCAAAAACTCTCCTCTAGCCGGTCGAGGGCCGTTTTTAGCCCTTCCTCGCCGAAGTGAAGGTCGGTGTCGGACCCATTCCAGAAGAGGTTCATCCCCTTGTTCAAAACTTTCATTACCCTATCGAACTCCCAATACGCTATGCAACTCGACTGCCGCACAAAAGGTGCAGTCCCATGGCCTCGAAGGAAAGGTATACCCGAGAGACCTAGTCAGAAACCCGCTCGAACCGCTCAACTGTCGGGAGACCGTCAATTCCAAGAAACGGCCAAACCAGCGGGGGGATCCAACCCCAAAACATCTGGAGCCTTCATCTGCAGACTTATAACGTGAGGAAACGCGAGTTTATTGCCAAGGCGGAAGCTTTTTTTCCTGTCGACCCAAGCGACGGGTGAGTCCCGTTCCATCAGAAGAAGGAAGGGCTCAGCGATTGCGCCCTAAGGCCTCGTGGGACGACACCCAATCGAGAGATGAAATCGCTGAAGCCAAGGAAAGTTCTCCGGCCAGCACTGTTCCAGCTACCAATTCGGCAAACTTGAGAACCTTCCCGGTGCCGTAGCAGCCCATCATTTCCAAGCACTCTCTCTGGGTAGCAAGGCCCGTCCCACCGCCGTAAGTTGCCACTATAAGGGACGGCAGTGTGATGGAGAAATATAAATCTCGGTTCTCCAGCAACTCGGTGTAGATGATGGCCGCTGAGGCCTCCGAAACGTTGGCCACATCCTGGCCGGTAGCGATGAACAGAGCTGTAATAGCGTTGGCGGAATGCAAGCCGTTATTGTTGACTCCAGCCAAGAAGGACCCCACATTGGCCACCCCGTGGTGGTAAGCCAGCACTTCGGTG
The DNA here is from genome assembly GCA_050486105.1 of Vulcanimicrobiota bacterium. Lineage (GTDB taxonomy): Bacteria > Vulcanimicrobiota > Xenobia > Xenobiales > JADMJV01 > JAEXNA01. Next base: position 34,121 of record JBJHCR010000004.1, on the reverse strand, counting down.
TCGACCCCCATGACCTCCATGAGAACCTGCTGGGGAACCGTCACCTCTGCGGTGACTCTCTTGCCTCGAGTCCTCATAATGTTGATCATGGAAGCCTTCTTGTCAGTGGCAAAATTCGATTCCAAGAAAAATCTTTGAATCTCGTTTGGTCTGTAATTCTCCAAAATCCAATTGCAGGCAGCAAAGGTGGCTCGACCCACCATGTTCTGCCCTGCTGCGTCTCCGGTGGTGAAATTAAAACGCAAGTAAGCAAATCGATTGCTGAGATAGTAGTCGATATGCTTCAGTCGAGCCACGGTAGACGTGGCCTCAGCCACTTCCCGTATTTCCGACAACTTGCTGACGACCCAATCGACAAACCGCCGCCCACCTCGGGCGCTCGAGAAGACAAAAACCGGAGCCCGCTGCATCTGATCTCCTACGACCGTACAAGTCACCCCTCCGCATCGCTTGACGAGCTTCATACCTCGACTGTAAGAAGCCACCAAAGTTCCTTCGGTAGTGGCCAAGGGAATGTAGAATTCTCCTTGGGCGTGCTCTCCGTTCATCAACAGTGGTCCGGCCAGTCCCACGGGAACCTGGGCCACACCGACAAAGTTCTCGATGTTCCCTTGGGTGAGATGAGGATCGAAACTTTGCTTAGTGGTGTGGTGCAAGTGACCCTCGCAATGATGATGCAAGAACTCCAGCCTGCTCTCGATTGCCTCCTGGGAGTAATCATCCCTGGGGTGGCGAGGGATGGCCGTCTGCTCGCGCTCTTCGAGGCGCAATTGGTCCTCGACATCAAGGGTTAGAACCCCGAAGGGAGGGGCCTGAAACGTCAATCTGAGGCGATGGTTCCCAGGCTCAAGACTCAATGAAGAAACACAGAGCTCAACGGTGGCACCTAGCGGAAGGTCCAGAGGGCAATCCTCTGTGAGGTCCTTAGCGCGACGTTCTCCCTCTGCGGTTCGGCACAGAACGCCTTCCAAGTCCACAGCCACCCCATCAATCTCCAGGGAGAGCACTCGAGTCAAGTTCGTTTCTTTGAGCCTATTCTTGATCGAGAACGTCGCTCCCGATGGCCCGTTGTGAAGACTTTGGCGTTGATAAAGTCTCCGAAGAATCATGCTGGGAACAAATTTCATCTATCCTGCCCATCCAACAACTCATCATAGGCCTGTTGAAAATCCGCAACAAATAGGCCAGGTTCCGGCATCAGACCTGAGTCGCTCGCCACTCCAACTCGAAGCTCACCCGCATAACTTATCATGCTGACTCCCACTCCGAGTTGACCTGACTGGGGAACCCAAAACATCAAGCCCGTAAGCTTGGCTGCCCCAAGGTAAATAGGTTGGTCTGGGCCGTGAAGATTCGTCACAACTGCTGTCGCCTTGTTGCCAAACCATTCGATGAGAGTTTGCTCGAGCTGAACGGGTAAAATTCCCGCTGCACTGAGCAACTCAAAAGTGATGAAAGCCTCTGCCGAGTTCTTGAGATTCTGCATGGCCTGATGGACCCTATCCAGGCGCCTTAGTGGGTCTGGCTCACCCACTGGGAGAGGCAAGAAAACAAGGCCAAACTTATTCCCCAACTCCTTCACCTGACCGCCTCTAAGATCCACCGGAACCACGGCCCGTATCTCTAAGTCTGGTTCCACGGCCTGTGAGCGAGCCAGGTGTCTCCCGAAAGCACCAGCTAGGACCGCCATGAGGAGGTCGTTAACCGTGCACCCCAGTCTCTTCCCCTTTACCTTCAGAGCTTCTACCGACAAGGGTTGCGAAACCGCTGCAACCTTTTTGACCGAGAGACTTCCTCTTAGGACATTGGGGCGATCTTCGGGAAGAGTCAGGACTCGACCTAAAGCCTTGCCAGCCTGCACACTCCCAGAAAGCAGAGCGACTGCTTCGCTAGGATGGAAAAGCAGTTGGTGACCGGCCTTCAGGAGTTGATTCGCTGCCTTGGTGGTCCTTTTCCAGTTCTTGCCCAAGGTCGAAGGCTCAGTCCCACGGCCCCCTGGAGTCACTTCAGGGACACTCGGTTCGATTTCGTGTTCCGGATGTGGACAGGCTAAGTTCAGCAAAACTCTAACGAGGGCGATGCCATCGGCGATGGCGTGATGAAGGCGAACCAGCACTGCGGCCCCATTCTCAAGGTCCTCAAAGACTCTCAGATCCCAGAGTGGCCGGTCCCGAGGCAAGGGCTCACTCATGAGCTCTCCAACCCTAAGCATCAGCGTACCTTCGTCTCCAGCGTCTAGTGATTCTACTCCCAAATGTCGAGCAAGTTGAAACTGCGGATCGAACTCCCAGTGCGGCAGCCCTACTCCGAGATGGGGCTCTACCACCAGCATACGAAAACGGTCGAAGCAAAGAAGTCTCTCGGTCAGGATGATTTCTAAGCGCTCGCGGTCGGGATTGCGATCCAACATCAGGAGACCGCTGATCATCATAAGATTGTGCGGCTGCTCAAGGTGTAGCCAGGCGGTGTCAGCTAAAGTCAGATAGGGGGGCAAGGCGGCTCCAGACGCGATCAGACTACCCCCAGGATTCGACTCTGGGATAGCGGGAAACCTTCTGGCTCTGATGAGTTACTACTTTACTCGCACCACAGCCAACGCGGAAGCAACGGAGCCGAGAGCACACCCCAAGAGTCCGAAGACAAATCCCCCGAATCCGCCAAAGGCCTGAAAGCCGGCCACTGCTCCAGCGAGAAATCCGAACATCCCACCAAACAGCCCGCTCAGAAAACCGGGGAGCGCCTTGGTTTGGTCCCAATAAATGGTCCCGAAGGCGGTCTCGACTCTCTTGAACTCTAAGATTGGGCAATGCAATCTCGTGGATGCAATGTATTGCAGACGAGGTCTCTTGGGATTGAATTGTCTGAGGTTTATGCTTGAAGTCATGGTCATCGTTCCTTAAGCCTAGCCTACCTGGCTTGCCTGAAAATTACCTAAAATAACTACTTGGCGTTTTCCGATCTTTCTAGGGCGACGCCTCACAAGCTCAGATTAAGAGATGGTGCTTAGGAGTTCCTTAGACCTGGGGCAAATCATGTTAACTTCTAGGGGGCCGTTGACATTCAACTTCAATAATTGCCGTTACGGGCAGAGGATCACCCAACTTTAAGCCAATACTGGGCTTATGGAAAACTTTATTGACTCGGCTCCTTTTCTCGCCACCTTCAGGGCGAAACTCCGCTCTAGTTTCTTGGAGTCGGAAAAGAGCGCCGAGGAAGTGGCTGAGGAGATCGGCCTGGACGGGCCCAAGGTGCTCCAGGAACACCTCAAAGGCCAAAAGGAGATGACCGTGAGTGAATTGAGGCGGTTCGCTCGCATTGTCGGTCGACCTGTCTGGTGGTTTTTCGGAGAACAACCTGGAGAACTGACTATCGAGAACGCCGAGACCGCCATTGCAAACCTCGCTCGAGCCAGACTGTACCTCGATGCCGTAGAGACCGAATTCAGCCAAGTGCTCGAAGCCAAACTCAAGAAGATCGAGAACAAATCTCAGGAAGGTTTGCGAGCGGCGACCTCAGGCTCAACTCCCGGGCCAAAGGTGGTGGACTTTGCTCCGTATCTGTCTCGTGCCCGGGCCATCCTCGAACGAGAAGCCGAGATCACCGAAGATTCAGAAGAAATTTTCGAGGAATCGGTGGAAATGATCGCGCACAGTCTCTACTCCATCGAGGTCGCGGTGCCCTCAATCTTGGGCGGAAAAAGGCCCCGGGTCAAGAACAGCTCCGAAGGGTGAGAGGTTCGGACCACTAGAGATTCTGGATGAGTTGAACCGTCGGCAAGATGGCGGCCAAAACAATAAATCCAACCACCCCTCCCATGACCACCATTATGATGGGCTCTAGGACCGAAGCGATGTCGTTGAGCGCCAATTCCACTTCGGAGTCATAAAGTATGGCTACATGAGCAACCATGTCGGAGAGATTGGCCGACTCTTCACCTACTGCCAACATCTGAATGGCTCCTGGTGGGAACACCTCGAATAAAGCCAAAGCTTCGCCGAGCGAAGCCCCTTCCATAATTCGCTCGTTAGCTCGAATCAGCTTATAGGATATAAAAGCGTTGCCGGCAGCAGCAGCGGATTTTTTTATAGTCGCAGTCATGGTCATACCCGCATCGAGCATGGTGGACATGGAATAGAGGACGCGGGCTGTAGCCAACTTGCCGAAGATTCCAGAGACCACGGGAATATGCAGAGGTATCTGGTGGAGCCTACGCTCTTGCTCTGGATGATTGGCGAAATGCCTTTTGACCCAGGGTTGCCCTAACCACAAACCGATGACCGCTAAAATTGCCAGAAGAGTTCCCAAAGGAACCACCGTCCTTAAGGACAACAGAATCTTGGTGGGAAGTGGAAGCGGCATCCCGGTCCCGGTGAACATGGGCTCCATCATCGGTAAAACGTAGTAGATGAACCCTGCGATAGCCAAGCAAGAAACAACCATAAGGACACACGGGTAAGTGAGGGCCGAGACCACCCGCTTGCGCATGTTGGTTTGTCTTTCCATGAGGTCGGCCAAGCGCTTAAAAGCGGTGGTCAACTGTCCTGATTGCTCACCCATCTCTGCCAGCGAGATATAGACCGTATTGAAAACGGTGGGATAGGCTCGCATGGCTGCTGAAAAGGTGAATCCGCTGGAAACGTCGGTGGCAACTTTCCTGATAATGAAGGGAAGGTCGCCTTCACTATTCTCTCCGTAGTAGAGCAGGGCCTGATGCAGCGGAATCCCAGAACCCAGCATGGTGGACAACTGACGGGTGAAAATCGTGAGGTCTTCACCGGGGACTCTGTACCGGCGTTCCCCTCGACCGAACAATCCTTGGATCTGCTCTTTCAGCTCGTCCATCGGAGTATCAGCCGTTTGACGCTTCTGGAAGCGCTCTTGTCGCGCTTTTTCCCGAGCCTTCCTTAGCTGATAGTTATCCACCTGACCATCTTCTGCATCCGGAGTCACCTTCCTAGCAACAGGAGAGTTTTACTAGGGGACTTCTTGAAAAGTGTGGCTCTGCTCGGGAAAGGGGAACCGGAAGAGACCAAGAACCGCCTTCCGTCATGGGCGTCACCATCCTCTTGGCACTGGCCTCACTCCTCTTAGCCTTTAGCCTCGCCGAGCGCATCCTGGGAACGCGTCACCCCCTGGAATCTCTGTGCATCGCACCCAATCTGGGGGCCTGCTTGCTGATCCTGGGAGCCAATTTTCTCGGTCCTGTTCACGGACGCCTGTCTATGCTGGGGGCATTCGCGATCCTGGCGATTCTGATTTGGTTAGTTACGAAGGGAGAACCTCCCCACCCATCCGTGAGTGAAAACTGTCCGGACACCCATGACCCGAGAGCGAGCAACCCACTTCCTAGTCGCCGAGCCCTATTTTTCACAGCCTTGCCGGTATTGAGCCTGATCGGATTCTACGTTCTCTATGCCCAATTTCGGTTTCTCGACAGTGACAACTGGATCCACGAACCTCTCATTGCCGGCTACGCCCTGAGTCAGTTCCCCCCGGTTCACCCTTTTTTCCCAGAAATTTCTATGAACGGTCACTACGGTCGGGATCTCTTGATCGGGACCCTCCTTCCTCATGGCAATGATCCCTTGCAGGTGGTCTGGTTCCTCAATCCTCTCCTTGCGGTTGCCTCCGCCGGATTGCTCTACGCCATTTTCATTCGCTGGGGTGACCGGCCAGGGGCAGCCATGCTGGCGACGCTCTTCGCTTTCTTTGGTATGTGCGTCGGTTTCAGGGTCGGACTTGCCGACAGCGCTGACGGCAACAATGGAGTGGCCTACGCTGTATTGATTTTGCTGTTCTGGCTGATGCTTAGGGTCTTGGAAATACTGAAGACCGCATCGACTCGTCCTCCAATCGGACTTTGGCTGACTGCAGGCATCGTCTTGGGAGTCTATCAACTGATCTATGAGACCCACTTTGGACTCATGCTCTTGACCGCCGCAATCATGTTCCCCGTTGCCTGGGGGACCCAGAAACCTCGCCGAAACTTGCTCTTGGGCACCCTGATAACTGCCGTGCTGGGGGTGGGCTTGGCGGCAGTGGAGGGCGGCCCGATAACCGACCTCGTCAACTCCCATCGTCTCGGAGCGGCTGCCCCAAAAGGAACCGCTGACGATCTCGTAAGTGATCTCAACGTGGGACAACACGTTTCAATCGCCTTTCCTAAGGAAGAACTCTTCAAGGTTCGAGCGACCACAGCGCTTTACCAGCGTCTGTCGGTGGCCTTCACCACCAAGCCATTCACCAATCTGGCCCCGCCGGTCCGTGGAGAGGGATTTCTCTCTATTTTCTCGGTCCAGTTTTTGATCACCCATTGGCTGCCTCTGTTCCTATCCCCGTTCACACTAGCCTGGTGTTTGAGACGGCGCCACTATCCAGCCCTAGCCTTTTGGGTCTTCGGCGCCTGGGCCTATCTGGTCCCTGGCCTTTTCGATTTTGGCCCGGTCTACGAGTGGGAGTATTTTCGCTGGGAGTTCGCCGCAGGATTCGGCTTCGCCGTTCCCCTCGGACTCTGGATAGCAAGCTTGCTGGAGCCACCGAAAGGTGCCCCACCTGTATGGGCCTTAGACCGCGACGAAATGCTCCGGCTGCGTTTCGATTTCCGGCATTTCCCAGTTTTTTTCGGCCTCTTACTTCTGGTGGCAGGGCTATTGCCTGGCCAAAAGCTGGTCAATCGGGCTATCATCGACCTACAGAAGAACGGAGCCCCAGGGCCGATTTCTCCTTCGACCTGGCGAATCGAGCGCAGCGAATTGGGGCTGAGACCTGTAGACATCGAGGCTTCCCGTGCTCTGGCCAGCTTGATTCTCCCTGGGGAAACGGTCATGACCAATCTCGGCGACGAAACTCCTTTTGGACTCTGGCCAGACTGTGGAGTAGCAACACTGACCGGGGCCCGCATTTCGGGTAGAGCGCGACCACCCGTAGACCGAAGAGTTCACGCCCACCCCAACTATCACCGCTCGGCGATCTTCAAGGCCCTGGAGTTGAGCGAACGACTCGACCTACTCTGGTTGTCCAAGACCGATTGGCTTTTCTTCGACCCCAACAAGTCGGAACTGCCGGAACTCCTCAAGGGTTCTCCCCAAGCTCGACTGGTGCTCGAGGCCAATTCTGACGAAGACCATCGACAACTTTGGTATCTCAGGGTTCCACCAGCCCTCGGTCCAGATTTGCTTCCCGCCACTCCCCCTTTCCGTCATCGCCTAGTCCATGTCACCGACAACGGGCCAGCTTCAGTCGCAGACAGTTCACCAGGCGAGTGGCGATCCGGAACGGCTTACCCGCTGCAGTTGACCGTAGCCAATCCTCAAGAGCAGGAAGCTCGATTAGGTTGGCTGCGACTTCGACTAGAAGACCCCCGCGGGGTAGTCCATCAAGAGCCTTTGCACTATCTCCTGGGCGAGGGGTTCCTCTCACCCGAAGCCGGAGACATCCAGAGCATAGCATTCGTGACCCCCCTGGAAGAGGGTCTGTACGACTATGTTGGTGAGCTCCTAACCGAAGACGGACCCCAAGAGTTGTTCCGATTCCCCATAGAGATCTCTCTAGTTGCTAGGCTCTCTGCCTTGGAGGGCAACCTGGAAGTGCCGGACGCAGTTAAGCCAAAGAGCATGGTAGACCTGAAACTTGACCTTCATAGCCCATCTCCCTTGGTCAGCTGGGGAGAATTGGAGCTGTTGACGAGGTATCGGCACCCTGGAGGAGACTACGTTTGGGAACTGGACCGGCTATCCAACCCTTTGAACCTTGACCTTCCCGAAGGAGGGACCGAAACACTTGAGTGGAAAGTGTTGGCGCCTTGGGAGGAGGGAATCTATGAATTGGAGTTTGAGATTCTCGATAAGAGAACCGGATCGCGCACCCCTTTAACGGTCCCTGTATCGAAGCTCATTGTGATTAGTTCTTGAACGGAGCCCAATTCGTAGACCAAAAGTCTTGCTACCTTTGCCACCATCGTGAACGGACAGTGGAGCGAGAGGTCGGCCTAGGAGAAGGAGAGTTATACCTCCGCTGGGTGCGCTGTGCCAGCTGCTCCCTGGTCTATCTGGATCCTCGTCCCAGCGTTCTCGCCCTGTCGCTGCTTTACGACTCCAAGGACTATTGGTGCGGAGAAGAAGGGTACCAGGACTACTTGGCAGAGAAGTCCTGGAGAAAACGCCAAGCAGACCAAAGAGCGCATTGGTTTGTCAAAAAACTTCGCCAGGAGTTCCCTTCTCATCCTTTGCGCGCCCTGGAGGTCGGGTCTGCTGCCGGTTACTTTTTGGAAGCCTTGGCCAAAGACGGAGTGCAAGCTGAAGGCCTGGAACTCTCCAAGCAAATGGTCACCCACAGTGCCCAACTTCGCTCACCGAGCCTGAAGGTCACTCGCGGGTCGGTGGAAGACAGCGACTACAAGCCTCAGAGCTTCAACGGAATCGCCGCTTGGGGCTGCGACAGCAACTTCCACGACCCAGCCCAGACTTTTCACAAGCTTGCCAATTGGCTGCAACCTGGTGGCTTGCTGGCCTTAAACTTTCACCAGTACGACCATTGGGCCCGCCATTTGAAAGGCCGCTTCAAGATGACTCCCAACGCCTTGTATTTTCTCAATGCCAGCCACCTCGATACTCTGGTCAGAGAAAACGGGCTCGAACGCCTGGAATTGGTCACCGAACGCCACTGGATGAACATTTCGACGGTAGCCCACCACACCGGCCACCGATGGCTTGCCCCTATCACCCGAACCAAATTGGCCACCCTTCCTCTTTGTCTGCCGGTTCCTGGGTCTTACCGCTTGTTGGCGCGGAAGATTTAGAAAGCCCCCAGCCCAATCACTCGGGAATAACCAACGATTCCTTCGGAACACGATCAGGTCCACGCTTGAAATCCCTCAACCAGGCAACACCTGCAGACCGAGCGCTGAGGCATTGTCCCGCAGGCGGGTGTCAAGACTCAGGATGCGTAGGTTTGGCACCCACTCCGCAGCGATAAGAGCGGTGGAGAGGTGAAGGGCGTCGAGTGTCCTGACCGGCTCCACCGGAAAGGGTCTGCGAGCACGCTGTTGACATTCGATAGTCAGTTCGACGGAACTCCAAAGCGACTGGATCTCTTCAAAGCGTGCTCGAATTTGCGGTATATTGATGTCCGAGCAATGCCTTAAAGCGGCATAGCGATGGAGAACGCGGTCACATTCAATCCAGGTGAGGTTTGAAGTCAATACGAATTCCGCTTTCAGCAGCAACGAATTGATCTCGGCTGCTCGAACTTCGTCCAGCAGCCAGGTGAGAACGGCGCTGGACTCCACCAACAATCTCACCTGTCGCCACGCGTCTCGTGGAGAAGTCCGAGCGCGGTTCCTTCCGGAGCCGATACTGGGCGGGACGAAAACAATCCCATGGAAGCGGCCCCTCGTCCCAGCTTGACTTTACCCTCGGCGGCGGCCTTCAATAACAGCGGAGGCAAATCCCCTTCATCCGGCAGCGGACCTGGAGCGCGGAGTTGTGCCACCACCTTGCCCCGGTCCGTGACCACGATAATTTCTCCAGCACTCGCTCTTCGGATGTAACTGCTCAAGTTACTCTTTAGCTCTCGAATGCCTACCTGCTCCATGGAAACATTGTAGTCTCAAGAGACCACTTTGTCCACCCAGAGAGCCCGCGTCCTTGGGTCTGTGATGAGCTTTAGCCATTAGCTCCTCCCTCTCCCAGCATAGTCCTGACTTGAGCAGAGGGTCTGTCAAAGGCTGGCCCGAACTCACTCTCTAACTCTCCCCCGGTACCCTCTGGGCGATCTTCAGAAGGTAGGCGGAGGTCTCTTGGCTTTTGTCGATCATCATTTCGTGGCCACCGCTCCACTGTTCGACCTCCCAGCCGGCCCTTAGGCCTTGCTGATAGAAACCATCCAAGCTAGCATTCGGCCAGGCTGTTCTGAGATAGAAAGTCGGAAGCGACAATGGCAAGTCGGATAGGGCGATTCTTTCTTTGAAACAGCCCAGGGACATGGGGCTTAGCATCGAGTCCACCCAGTTCAGGTCCGCCTCGTCCTCCACTCCAAAGTCGGCGGCTTTGGGAGGCGGCACTCTCCAGCCTTCCTGCACGCTTTGCCGCAACTTCGAGTTGGCTTCCGGGGAACGTAGGTCGAGTCCGCTCTGCCCGTCTTTAGGCACATAGGCGTCCAAATAGACCAAGGCCGACGGAGGCGCGATCTCGGCCACCCGGCGGACCACCATTCCTCCGTCAGAGTGCCCGCACAGGATGAAGCGGTCGAGTCCTTCGGTGCGAATCAAGCTGACAATATCGTTGACGTGAAGGGTGAGGTTATTGTCAGGAGCCAACTCCTGACAGCGGTCTCCCGAGCCGGTCAGGCTGGGGGTGAAGGTGCGGTGACCAGCTGCCAAGAGATTGGAGGAAACTCGCCTCCAACACCAACCGCCATGCCAGGCGCCGTGTACCAGTACGAAGTCGGTCATCGTTCTCGAGGTCCTTTGGGCATGACAGAATTTCTTCGTAAGCCTCGGTTCCGCACCTTCGCTCGGGGAGAGTTCTCGGAAATTCTGGCTGCCGGTTGCTTGGCGAGCAATCAAAACATTGATGTCCGATTCTCGCCAGACTTGGCCTGGGATCGGGTGCTATAGTCAGAGCATGACCTTGGACCCAGAGCAATGCTACTCTTGGATTCAGGCCAGAGACCCCAGAGTCGACGGCCTGTTTTTCACGGGAGTGAAGACCCCCGGAATCTACTGCCGTTCGGTCTGCCCGGCGCGCACTCCCCTTCGCAAGAATGTGGTTTTCTTGAAGAGTGCCGCCGAGGCCCAAGCCAAGGGGTTTCGAGCTTGCCGCCGGTGCCGACCGGAACTGGTGAGCCAGAATAGAAGTCCGTCAGACCAGTCGGGCTTGGTGAAGCGGGCCCTAGACAAAATCGATGAGGGCTTCCTGGACTTACAAAACTTTTCCGCCTTGTCCGAAGCCCTAGGGACCAGCGAGCGCCATCTCCGCCGACTCTTCCAGGAGTGCTTGGGAGCCGGCCCCTCTCAGGTGCTCAGAACTCAACGCCTAGCTCGAGCCAGAGCCTTATTGGAAGACTCAAATCTCCAAATCACCGAAGTGGCTTTTGCGGCGGGGTTCACCAGCCTGCGCCAACTCCACGATACTTTTCGCCGCGTCCACGGAATATCGCCTGGGCAGTGGCGCCGTCAGAATTTTTCCGAGGCCACTGCGGTTTCCTTGCGCTTGCGATATCAGGCTCCCTTGGATTGGAATTTCCTTTGCACCTTCCTAGGTGAACGGGCCATACCGGGCCTGGACTTCTTGGAGCCGGGAGCCTACCGAAGACGAGACAAAGACCTTGAGGTCGAAGTCCGCCCTGGTCTCGAGGACTATCTAGAAGTGACCTTCCGGGGTGACTTTCAGATAGCTGAACTCTTCGATATCGGCCGCAAAATCCGCCGTCTCTTCGACTTGGACCTCAATCCCCAGCCTATGGAACAAACCCTGGGCTCTGACCCTAGATTGCGTCCCCACCTCCAGGGTCTCCGGGTGCCCGGAAGCTGGGATCCGTTCGAAACAACGGTGCGCACCATCTTGGGACAGCGCGTCAGCGTGGCCGCCGCCACGACCCTTTGCGCTCGGCTCATGGACAGATTCGGCAAGCCCGGGCACTTCCCAAAACCCGAGGAGCTGAAATGTGCGCCTTTGGAAGAGTTGGGTATCCCCAGGACCAGAGCCCAGACCTTGCGAGATGTGTCGGAGAGGATCACAAACGGAACCTTGAGTCTGCAAGATCCAGGTGAACTGCAGTCCGTTTTAGGGATCGGGCCATGGACTGCCGGATATCTGGCCATGCGGGTGAGTGGGCAGACCGATGCTTTCCCCCACGGAGACCTGGTCCTACGAAAAGCTTTGGGAGTGGCCTCAGACAAAGAGCTTGAGAAAAGCTTCCTAGAATGGAGTCCTTGGCGAGCTTATGCCGCCATGGCCCTATGGAGAGGAGGTAAGAATGGATTATCTTGTCATGGACAGCCCCCTGGGGCCGCTGACCATAGCCGAAGAACAGGGAAGGCTGCGCCACTTGATTCTGGGCCAAAAACCGGACACTGCTTGGCGTGAGGTAACTAAGCTCAGTTCACCTGTGGTGCAGCAGTTGCAAGAGTATTTCCTCGGCCAAAGGCGGAGCTTTGAGGTGCCTTTGGAGCCGCAAGGTACGCCCTTTCAGCAAGCTGTCTGGTCGGCCTTGAGGAGCATCCCGTTTGGTCGCACCTCAACATATGGACGCCTGGCTAAGGACCTGGGGAGCCCGGGAGCGGCTCGAGCCGTGGGAGCAGCCAATGGAGCCAATCCCATTGCCATCATCATACCCTGTCATCGAGTGCTCGGTGCTTCAGGCCAACTCACCGGCTATGCCTACGGACTTGAGGCCAAGTCGAGCTTGCTCGAGTTGGAAAAAGCACTGGACTGGCAATAGGAATCCCCCCAAGTTTCTTCCAAGAACCTCTCATGAGACATGAGTTGGAACAAACGACCCTGGAAGTGGTCCAAGGTGATATCACCCGCCAGCAGGTGGATGGAATAGTGAACGCAGCCAACGCTGCGCTTTCTGGAGGTGGCGGTGTTGATGGCGCTATTCATAAGGCCGGAGGTCCGGCGATCAAGGCCGAGTGCCGCACCATCAAAGGTGGATGCCCGACGGGCAAGGCCGTGGCGACCACCGCCGGAGCGCTGCCGGCCAAACGGGTGATTCACACTGTCGGGCCCGTCTGGCGTGGGGGAGAGTCCAAAGAGGAAGACCTACTGGCCTCGGCCTATGAAAGCAGCCTCGAGGTGGCCGCCGAAAACGGGCTTCGCAGCATCGCCTTTCCCTCCATCAGCACCGGAGCCTATCGATTTCCACTAAACAAGGCGGCCACCATCGCTTGGACCACCATCCTCGACTATTGCCGAGTTCACCCCAAAGCCTTCGATCTCATCAGAATAGTGACGTTTTCTGAAAAGGACGAGCGCGCTTACGCTAAAGCGTTGGAGAGCCTCAGCAGCTGATTTGGCAACTTGAAATCCCGTTCTGTCTATTTTTTGTCCTTGTCGCCCTCAAGGATGCTCGCTCTATTCTGGTCGCTCGAGCTTAAGATCTGTCATTGGGTAGTGACGGACATTGAGTGTTGCCAAAACACAGTCGTACTCCACCGCGCAGGCAGCGGGCAAGGCGTCACCAAGGCGTAGGCCATGACTTGCGTGATAGGTAGCCAGGTACCTACCGGCTCGCTCCCCGACGGCTCGAGTCAAAGGTAAACAGAGCAGTTGCCCAAAGAATTCGCGGACCGCAACTTCCTCCCGAGGCCGGATCCCATGAAAGATCTCGGCGAGGTTCACAGCGGTGTAATGGATGACCCGCCCGGCACGATGGGAGTGCTCAAGATAAGTATGCACTTTGGCAGAACCTCGGAGCACCTCGATGATCACGTCGGAGTCGAGAAGACGATCAGACACGGTCGCTTTCGCGCAGTTCTCGCAGGTATTCCTCGGTGTCGAGATCTTCTCGATCAGCCCACAATCCAGCCACGCTCCTAAGAGCGCTCTCAAAGCTGGCGCCGGGTTTACGATACACCTCGTCGACCGCTTGCCGGACCAACTCAGCGACGGACACCGATTCTTGCCGACTCCGGACCTTCAGGTCTCGCCATTGTTCTTCAGTCAGGTAAATCTGCGTCCTCTTCATGTGATGTATATTGTACATCACGGTCAAATACAGAGCAACTTCCCTGCCTGTTTCCAAGGCTCAATGAGTGCATCAACGCCCCTCAAGAGCAAAACGTGACTTCCGAAATCGGCATCCCAACGGGTCAAACGATTTTGCATGGACAATAATGGACGAGTCTCGCGACGCGGAGATTAATTCAGCAGCCTCCTAGGCTTTGCCAGCACTACGAAGTCCGAGATCGAGCAAGGCATCGGGCTCCTAGCCCAAGCCAGGGCTCGCGCGATGTCCCAGCGTTCGACTAACGCTCACTCCTAGCGAAAGTCTCCGCCGTCGAGCTTCCAGCCGTCTCGAGTCAGGACCATGAGGTAGATGGCCTGATACTGGCGCTCTTGACCGGACTCTTCCACCTGCACTTGAGCCCTGATCCTGATCTTGTGTGCGTCGATGGTTTCGGCCCGACCCACCCTGAAGGCGGTGACGGGAGTGGATCGATATCCCTTCTCGAAAGACTCCATGGGCAACTCGCTCTGCCACTCTGGAGACAGGTACTGATAGGCCCTGGAAAATTCACCTTCCTGGAGCGCTCGAAAGTGGTGCTCCAGCACGCGACTCGCCTGCTGGTGCAGTTCTTCAGTGTTGAACCCCTGGGAGAGCAGGGATTCGTCTATTTTCTGGCCCGGCCGAACCACCTGATTGTGGAAGGTTACGGTCTTGTCAACCCGAGCGGTGGCGGTCTTGAGGTAGCGGCCGAAGAACCCCCCAAACAAAGCCATGACAAACAAGAGAGATAAACAGATGGCAGCCTCGAACAGGGCTTGAGAAAACGGCTTGACCACGTCCCGGCCGAAAGCTTGACCCTGCTCTTGAGCGCTGCGTCCCAAACCGGCAACAAATCCGGAAAATTCGGAAAAAAAACGGCGAGAAGCTCCCACGGTCTTGGCCCACACTTCACCTGGAGGCGGGGTAGCCTCGGCCAAGTTGGGCTGTCCTGAGGCCGTTGGAGGCGGAGGTATCCGAGTAGCTGAGACCGGTTGTGTGGCGATCGGCTCGTCGGCGGGTTCTTCGTCTGCTGCGTCCTCGCCTCCGGCCTCGGAAGTCGACTCCTCCTCTTCGTCTTCCTGACCTCGACGACGACGCGAACCTAAACGCTTCGAACGGGTGAGCGGCTTTCTCTTGAATCTCTTCTTATCGCCGTCTTCCTCGTCACTCAAGTGAGTTCGCTTCCTCCCGTGGGCTCTGCAGATACCCTGGAGAGACTTTCTCGAACCCCAGCGCAGGGCCCTCTATAGAACCGTTACTGCTCGGAATTGTCAGGCGAAGCTTCCAATTTCACTTCACGTCCACTGCGATCAACCAGAAAGAGATCGGCCCGCAAATGGTCTGGCAGAGGGAAAGATAAACCCTGGTCTAGAGGCTCCAAGAGGACCACATCTGACCCGTCCCACCAACCCATGGCCTCAAAGCCGAAAGGCTTGCTGTATCGGTTCTCATCGGTGCGAAAAAGTCGCAGGCCGAGGCGCAGGGGGGGCCTTAGGTCTGGGGTGCCGGGATCGATTTTCACCTCTAGCTCCCGGTGTTCTCGCACCTGAGCAAGACTCGCCACCTCGGTCCAAGAGAAATCCACCTCAACAGGAGAACTGTCTGCCTCAAGGCTCGTATTCACCACTCGCCCATCGACCCGAACCTCAAGGTTGTACCCTCCTTCCACCAAAGGGGGTACCAAATGGTGTGAGAATCGCCACCCGCTGCCAGGTTCACCAAGGTCCTCAACTTGCAGGCTCAAAGGCTCGATCGGGCCACCTGGTTCCGTTCCATCCTTTGGCAGCCAACTTACGGTCACCAAGACCGGTCGGTCGGCTTCTACCTCAGTGGGAACTCTCAGGGCCAAAGTCAAGGGTGAGGCCACCTCGCTTTGCAGCTTGGCATCCCAGGGACGCTCTATTTCCTCCAGCACCCACGACGAGGCCTCGGAATCAGGAGAAAAAACGGCAAATTTTCCCCCATAGCGCCAAATCGACACCTCACCGAACTCTTGCAGCAACTGCAAAACCCCCTCTTCAGCCAAGCGATCCAGAAGCACGCGATTCTTGGGATCCTGTGACAGTATCCAGCGAGCTCTCAAACTGGGCAGAATCCGTGGATCCCCGGTCTGCCAGAAAGCATTCCAGGCTGCGGTGCGAAAGAACGGGGCGATCCCATCTTGCATCCACGGGGGAGGTGAGGAGTGACCCACCGAGCGCAAACCCGCCAAACCGCAGACCGTGGACTCTTGAAATATCTCCCAATGTCCCCGGGCATCGAGGTCCGTGAGCATCCGGTCCTGGGGTTGGGACAGTTTCCTTAAGGCCAAGCTGGCCTCCAACAGCTCGGCATCCATGGCGAGTTCCTGGGACCCCAAAAACCAGTCTCGAGGTGAAGGGTACCAGATCGAAGTAGCCCGCTCACGTTGGGCCGGATTCATCTTCTCGATCTCGATGAAGGTGCGATTGATCTTTCGCTCGCCGCCTAGGGTCGTCAGAATCGCCAAAACCACCACCGCCACCTTCCACCAGCGACTCTGACCCTCTCGCCAGCGTTCGGCTAAGAGGATGGCCAAGGCTCCGGCGAAGCCAAAACCAGCGGCAAACTCCCAGCGGAAGTATTCGCGCTCGTGCACCGGACCAAAATCCACCAGTCCGGGTACAAGAAATGAAAACAAGGCAAAGAGCCATAGGCAAGAGCCTTCGGGCTGTCTTCTCCTAAGCAGCCACAGCCCGGCGGGGAACCCAAGATACAAGGCCATCCAATGCATGAGCAACACATCTTTGCTCCAGATGTAAACGTAGAGGAAGTCTGATTTGGCCTCCTCTCCCGAGTTCGAGGGCCTGCTGTGAAGAGACTCGAACATCCGACCTTGATAGACGTAGGACAAGCGCCGATACGACTCCGGGCCCACTAGGATCTGAAAGAGCTTCTGCTTGGGAAAGGTGATCTCCACTCTTTGAGCCTGGTAGGTAGCGGCGTGATCGACTTCCACCTGACGCACTCCTAGAGCCCGCAAGGTCAGGTCTTGAATGGGTCCACCCAGCAAGGCGCAGAAAGCCAAGCTGCCCAGCGAAAGAGCCAAAGGCCGGATTAAAACCCTCCAAGACCAACCCTCTTCGGCCCGAGCCCAGAGAAAGGGCCCGCACCAGAGAACCATCAGAAACAGGAGCATATGGGTCTCATAAATGATGCCGTAGATTCCCAAAGCGAAGGCCAGAAAAACGTCGGAGGCCCAATGCCTCTGAACCCTGGTCTCGATGGCGACAAACAACAACAGGAGGCAATAGACCAGCAGATTGTTGTTGTCGTAGGTGTCCATGAGCCCGACGCGACTGCCCACCGAGATACCGAAAAACAGGAACGTACTGGTCAAGAACCCGCCGCTCACTCCATAAGCTCGATGCCCCAGCCCAAAGGACAAGAAGAAAGTGCTGATCAGCAGGAGATGATTGAAAACCCACTGGGCCGAGAGCAGAGATTCGCCGCCTCCGGCGTACCAACCCAAAACGGCGATCAGATAATCTCGACCAAAATGACCGTGCAGTGACAGGTCGTAAAAGAAAGGGTTCGGAGGTGGAAACTCGCCCCGATTGAGCAGGGCAATGAGAGGGAAATGGATCCAATAGTCGTCTTCAGGCCCAACACCCTCCCTGACCCGCATGACAAAGTTTGCCATGCTAAGAAGGGTCATGAACACCCCCCATTGCCAAGGGGACAAGCCGAAGGGCTGGATCTCCGGAGCGCCTAAAGCTTCTCTTTTGACGTAGAGCACCACGGTGCCGACAAAAAGAAGTAGAGTGGCAAGAATCCAGCCTTGGGGATGACCGGCCATCAAGGCCAGCGGATAGGCCGTTCCCAACAGCACCGTCATAGAAAGGGGAAGAGCGGCCCCGACATTAAGCCAGGGGCTCGGACTCCTCAGCAAGGCTCGGCTCAACAGGAAGCCAAGTATGCCCAACCACATCCAAAGGAGAACAGTAGCCATCAGATTGCCTCCGACGAGATTCGGAGCGCAAGGCTGCTCGGATGTCGCGCTTCAGACCCTGTAAGCGACCTCTGCATGCCAGGGCCGTTACACCGTGTCGATCGGGATCCCTGCCCAAGCAGAGTTTCAGCGCTCCAGAGAGCCGTTGGGGTCGCTCAGGCGGGCTTCGGCTTGCTCTAGGGTGAGGCCCGAGCGATCGGCATACCACTTTTGGGCATCTCGAACCTGAACGTCGGTCTTGATTGCTACCAGGTCCGCAGTGCGGTCCCCAACATAGACTCCTGTCAAGGCACCCAATGCTGTCCCAAGGACTGGAGCAAACCCTCCAAAACTTGAACCGATGGCGTAACCCAGAGCGCCTCCGGTCCCAGCCCCAGCCAATCGGAAAGCGGGATTCCAAAGACCAGATCGAGACATTTCTCCGACCCGCTGCCGGACAGCAGACGTATTCGCTTGGCGACCGGGGTGCAAGTCTTTATTGGGCTGCAACTCCAAAGTGGGCTCTGAGTTCAGCAAACCTTGTCTTCGGGCGGTGGGCCCCACGAAGGCCGGCATATAAGTGGCGGGTCTGGCCATTTTGAAGTGCTTTGACCAGCGTGCCATCTTTTGGGACTCTGGCACCACGTTGTTGATCAGGTCGACGCTGGCCGTAAAGCATGAGTTCGTCAGGGTATGGTACCACTCACCCAATCGATCTTGAGAGGCTGCCTCCAGGCCCTGTTGAACCATGGATTTCTTTTGCTCATCAGTCAGAGCCATGGGGTGGAGAACTAGCTTGTGCCCTCGTTGGCGAGAGACTTTCTGAAGCTGATCCGAGAGCGAGCCCAACTGATAGATCATGCCGAAGCTCTTCTTCATGCCTTTGATCAGTCCGTAGGTCTGGCCTTCCGGACGCCGAGCTTCCACCGATAAGGCGAATCCGAAGTCTTTCTGCCCATCGGCACCGGCCACCGCAGCATCATCTTCCATTTCGAAAACCAGAAGACCATGAGCGGCCACCACTTCGGGCTTGAACGGCTCCAAGGCCAGATAAACGTTCTTCACTTTTGAGGTGTCGATGGTGGTGTCACTGAAGTTCGGAGCCCATTTGGAGGATTCACCAACCTCTTGGAACCCCCAGCGAAAATTGCTTAGGGTGTAGCGATCCCCGTCCTTGCGCAGCAAGGTTGAAGGTGTTTGCGTCGGGTCCCACTTGATGTCCAGATGATCCTGGCGATCCTGCTCGGAAATCTTAAACTCCGAGCGATAGCGGTCCCGGCGGGAAACCTGTCCTCGATTTCCTACTGAGAGCGACGAATTTGGGAAGGCTTTGGAACTATGAATGAGCATAGACCGATTATGCCTCCAAAGTCGGAAAAAAACCTGAAACGATGACTGCGAGTTTTTGACTCCAGGCGAGGAGACCGAGGGAAGGCCTGGAAGGACCCTGCCGATGCTGCCCACGCTCGCCATACCTTTGCTCCTGGGCTGGCTGTTGAGCCGCCGCCTGCTCAAGGTGGAGACCTGGCCAGGTCTCTTCGGTGCTACGTGCGGTCTTGCTGTGGTGACCACCCTGGTTGGGGTGAATCTCTTCTATCGGTCCAGCTCGCTGCAAGTCGCGGTGGGATTGACCTTGGGGCTCCAAATCCTGACGATTCTCGCAATTCTCTGGCTGACCCACCAACCTTGGAAGGCTCCAAAACTTGTGGCCCTGCCAAAGGCCGTTGATTGGTCCTTAGTAGCGCTCTGCCTGCTCACCATCTTCTACACCAACGCTCAGCAGATCGCCGAACCCGATGACGACTACTGGATCCACGCTCCCCTTCAGGGACTGATGCGACACGGCAATTTCCCGCCATTCAATCCTTTCTTCTCGGACATCCCCATGAACGGCCACTACGGCCGCAATCTGAGCATCGTTACCTTCTCGGTCTTGAGCGGGGCCGATGTCTTCCTCTCTCAACATCTTCTCACCAGCGGCCTCCAGGCAGTGACTTTCTGTTTGCTGTTCGCTGCTTTTTTGAAGTCCAGTGGAGTCCCCGCAATCTCCTTCCTCGCCACTTGGTTTATGGCCTTCGGCATCAACGCCGGGGGGCGCGGCGGACTAATCGACACTCTGCAAAACAATAATCCTTTCGTCCATCTGTATCTCGCGCTGCTGCTCTACCTATTCGTTGATCTCTGGAAACGCGGGGACCGAGTCACCTGTTTGCTGGCCGGATTGACTCTAGGTTCCTATGCTATCGTCTATGAAACCCATTTTGGGCTGGTGTTTCTCACGGTACTAGGGGTCACTCCCATCCTTTGGGGACGGGGAATACTCTGCCGAAGAAAGGCGCTCTATGCCTTTGCCGCTCTGGGCCTATCTCTTCCCTTGGCTTTCACCCAAGGAGGGCCCTTCACCGACCTGGTGCAGCGCAAGCTTCACGGAATAGAGCACAGCCAAGCCGAAAACTTGTCTAAGGGAATGCAAAACCAGGCCCAAGTGGTCAAGCTCACCGTCCCTAAGCAGGAACTCTTCCAAATCCTCCTAGAAACGGGGGAATACCAACGGACCTCGCACATCTATACCTTAGATACCCCTCTCAAGGTGCTCTATCAACCTTCTACCGAGCGTGGGTACGCTTACATCTGGTCCTGGGATGTGCTCAAGATCCATTTCCTGCCCCTATACTTATTCCCGTTTTCTTTTCTGGTCCTCTGGCGACAGGCGAGCCTAGCCGGTTTTTTCGTAGGGGCCTTCGGAGTCATCGCTTTTCTCACTCCGGCTCTGGTCAACTTTGGTCCCATCTACGAATCTGAATACTACCGTTGGCAGTTTGCCGCCTCCCTCGGATTTGCCGGAGCCCTGGGGCTTGCTTTGGGTAGCTACGCCTTCACCGGAATCTCCAAGTGGAAAGATCTGGGATTTCGATCTGGATCAAGTCTGTATCTCACCAAGGCCGGAGCTAGAGCCCTCTTGGTTTTGCTCCTGACCCTGCTGAACAGCTACGCCTGCTTGCACTTTGTTAGTGCCCGCCTCGGTCAAGCTTTGGGCAAATCTCCGTCCGCTTGGCTCCTATTTCCTTCGACGGAAACCTGGGTCCGCAGCCACCCGGTACTGGACTTTGAAGAACTCGACTGGAAGGCCGCAGAGTGGCTGAGCAAGCAGGTGCAACCTGGCGATAGGCTGCTCAGCAATTTTCCCGCCGAAAACAATTTTTCGATCCTCTACGAGTCGACCTTCACCGGAGTTTCAGGAGCCAGGTCCGTGGGTCACGCCCTGCCTCTGGACGACGAAAAAATTGGCACCACTCCGTTTCGTCGCTCCCCAGCCGCCGTGCTGTTTTGGGAAACCCAAAGGCCAGAACCCCTGGCCCAACTGCAGGCCGACTGGCTGCTGTTCCGCACCGATACCGGAGAGGAGCCCGGTGCATTTCCGGGCACCTCCCTGGCGCGTCGGTTCGAACAGGGACGCAAGAAGCGATTACTCTATCGCATCGACCAAAGCCGCTTGGTTCAACCGGTCACCATTGAAGCAGCCGAAGACGGAGAGTCTCGGAAGCGGGCTGAGGGATTTCGGCTTGGTACCCGGGTTGTTGGCGGCGCTCAACAACAAAGCGCGCCGCGCTTGCGAGGTGGGCATCTGCAGACTCTCCTTCTGACCATCGATGAACCCTCAAGCCCCCGGGTAGAGGGGACACTTCGCTTGGCAACCACCAGAGAGAAAGACGGCCTCCAAAGCCCAGAAAGCGAAGTCTTGAGCCTGGTCCTAGACGAAGACACTCCATCCGGCGTACCCTTGGAACTAGAAATCCCATTCGTCCCTCCGTATGACGAGGGCACCTATGTGCTGCAGGCAGATTGGATTGGCAGCGGTGACGACGAAGTCCTTACCCTGGAGCCCTTCCGCTTCGAATGCGCTTTCGCCAGCCTTCTCGAAGAAATAACCCTTGCCGATCTTGAGATTCAGACCACGGCTGGTCGGAAGCTCAGCCCTCGCACCTTGCTTGAAACTCGACTGAGACTAGAACTTCCTGACGATCTCCCTAGACCTCGAGAGGTCCTGGGGTGCTGGGCTTTCTACGATCTTGAACGAGAACAGTTCGACCTCCTTCCCGGGGTCAACCTGATGCGTTTCGAGTTGGGTGAGGAGATCGTTGGTCCGGCACTCCTCACTCCCGAGCGTCCCGGCCTCTATCGACTGGCCCTGTATCTCTCTGCCGACCAGGGTCAATTGACCCGCATTCCGGCCGGCCAAGTGGAGATCGTAACAGAAACGAACTCGGGGGCGGCCCAATGAATCGAGGAGCTCAGAGTTTATGGCTGGCCCTTGGGTTCTTGCTGGTCACGGCCACCTGGGTGTTCCAAACTGGGCGCAGTCTGGTTGAACCACTCCGTCTAGACCTCTTGGAGACCTTGGCCCGCTCCCGCAACCTGACAACCTCGTCACCACCGTCTGCCCCCAACCTGGAGGCCACCCTGGGCCGATGGCTCAGCATGCTGCCCGGCGATCCCCTGTTTTGGACCGGCCTCTTCGGAGCCATCCTTTCCACGACAGCCGTGGTCCTGATGCTGGTCGGATTGACCAAGTGCTGGAAGGGTGTGGTTCCGGCAACCCTAACGGCGGGATACTTGGCCTATTCCGGCGCCGTGGGCTGGAGTCGGACCGAATTGCTGCCCGAATTTCTGGCTCTCCCCGTCCTTGCCCTGGGACTCTTGGCCGCCGTGAACAAACGTCTCCTAGTCCTAGCCGGCGCAGCCTGGGTTCTGGCCCTGATCCAACCGGCCTGGGCCCTATGTCTGTTGATTGTGCTTACAGCCTTGGCCTGGCATCTGGACGCCACCCAAGAGCAAGCGCCGAGATGTCTTGGGCTGTCCACCTTAACAACCTTGCTTGCCCTTCCTTGGCTGACCAAAGTGACCATCGAGCCTAGCCTGGGGGTCCTGAATGCCTGGAGCCTTCTCTCCGCAATCTGGCTCTTTGCGCCCAAGCGAACCGGAGACTCCTGGCCCAGAATCCTGGTGGCAAGTCTGCTGTTGGGGTCGATGCTTACGAATTCAGCTGAGTGGGGCAGCGCCTTGATGCTAGGATACCTCTGGCAGCAGTTCGAGCCTCAATGGGATGGAGTACCCCGGGACGAGAATCTCCCTCCCGGGGTCTCCCGGTGGATGAGGTTCTCCCTAGGACGGTTGTGGGCGTGGGCGGCGCTGGCAGTTTTTGTCCTATCGGTCCTTCCCGGCGAGCAAAGGCTCAATCGTCAGGTCCTGATCCCGGCTCAGAAGGCAAAACTTGGCTTCGAACAGCTTCTTTGGCCGTTCTCATTAGAGCAGCATTTGGTGAAATTCGAACAGCAAGCATGGCGAAAAAATGTGCCGTTTCCACAACTCTCGGAAGCCGACGTGGCGATCATCAGAGAACTCTCTCAGGCACCGTCAAGCAAGTTCGCCGTTCTCACCGTCGACCACCTGGGAGAGGACCGGACACTGAGCCTCGTCTATGCATTGGCAAGCCAAAAAAACCTCGTGGGATGGGTAGAGGGACAAGTCCTGAGTGGACCCATGTTGGTTTGCAAGCGACGACAAGAGAACATCTTGGCCGGAGGCCCAACCTTAGTTTTTCGAGACGGTCCGAAAAGCGAACTCCAGGAAGCTCCTCCCGAACCGAGTCTGAACCAGCCTGAGCAATTTGCCTCAGTGGACTTTCAGCGGATCCTAGCGACCCCGATAAGAAAGCAAAGTCTCGGGCCCAGTGACCAGGACGAAGAGCGCCCCAGGGGATATCGCTGGTTTGATGCTCGAGACCACTTCAATGTGGTCTTCCCTTCATCTGAAGGGGAAGTGATTCTTCCAGACTGGCCTGGCAGTTACCGCCTGGTCTCCCTTGCCGACCCCAATCAAGTCCGAGAGTTCAAGCTCTTTCCCGAGAAACTTGAATTGAGTTTGATGCTCGATTCCACCTTGCTTCCCAGCAGAAGCGTAGTTCCCATGACCGTCGTCTTAGGCAACGAAGGCCTCAACCCGATCACCGCTGAGCAGTGGAAAGGATTCCGTTTGGAGACCGATCAATCTCTGACTTTCTCCAGCTTCTGGGAGCCGCTAGGAGAAGATTTTATTCTTTTTCCCGGAGAAGAGATCCACCTCGAAATGACCTTGATAACTCCTGAGCCAGAAGGTTTGTTTGGGCTGCAGGCATGGGGATTGAGCGTGACCGGAAGAAAAGTTTCCTTAGAGCTTGAATCCTCGGAACGAATCAGAACCTGGAGAAGGCTACCACCGGTGGGAACCTGGGTGGAACCCGAGTAGTCGCCGATTATGGTTCACAGCAAGGGAAGCTCCGCCCATCGACAGAACCGCCGCCCCAATGCAAGTCTTCACCAGATTTCTGCCACCCAAGCTTGCTCACTTTTTTGATTTTGCACTCGTCTTGGGAGGCACAGCCTTTGCCACAGGCACCGGCTTTCTCTTGAAGGTGCTTCTCGGTCGCCTGCTGGGTCCAGGTCAGTTAGGAATCTTTGGCATCTGTTATGCCTTTCTGACGATCGTTTCGGTGTTAGCTGACCTAGGTGTAAGGTACAGCCTGGTCAACTTGGCCTCGAGAGAGGTGGACAACGACCCCGAAAAGGCACGGCGGCTTGTCTTGGGAGGGCTGATACTCAAGTTGGCAGGGGGGATGGTGGTAGCCGTGGTGGGCTGGTTCGCGGCCCCTGGAATCGCCAGCGTCCTTCTGATGAAGCCTCACTTAGCTCCTTTTTTGCAGATCACCGCAGTAGGAGTCTGTCTCTGGGCTCTGTGGGATGCCCTCGAAGGAGCCCTGCATGTGCGACAAAAGTTTTCCTGGGGCGCCGGCTGCCGTATCATTCTGGAACTTCTTCGACTGCTGGCATTTGCCGCTCTATGGGGTTATGCCGATGGCGCCTATCTCACCTTGGACCGCTTCATGTGGTTGTATTTCGCGACTCCGCTGGCTGCCCTTGCGGTGGGTGCGGTCATGCTGCGCAGCCTGTTCACCAATGAGCCCGGCCAAGCTCGCTGGACTTCGGGCCAAGAAGAAATTCAAAGGCTCATCCGGTTTTCTCGGGGTGTGTTCTTTTACCGCTCGGCGTCCATGGTGTTGCTCTTTCTGGATTCTCTCATGCTTGCCCGCTACGGGGAATTGGAGCAGGTAGGACTCTTCGAAGCAGCTAAAGGCTTGGCTTTTGCGCTTCTCCTTGTTAGCGAATCGCTACAGATGGTTTTGCTACCCAAGGTCAATCAGATCAAGACCATTGAAGAGATCAAGCAACTGGTCAAGAAAAGCGCCCGCTACTTTCTTGCCCTGTTCGCTTGCGCCTTGGTTTGGATGTTTGCTGCCAGCCCCTTCTTGGCTCTCTTTGGTGAAGCGTTCACTGAGCCTAAAGTCATCACCACTTTCTACCTCATGGTGGCGGTCACTCTGTTCACCATTCCCTCCACCATTTGGAGCACCGTGCTGCTGAGCCTGGATCAGCCTATCACTCTGGGTTGCATAGCCACCGGGCAAGTGCTGCTGGGCTTACTGATCTACCCTCTCACGATCCCTTTGGGTGGAGTGGTGGCCACCGCAGCCACAGCCCTGTTCTTGCAAGTGGTGGGAGCGTTCACCTACGGACTCACTCTGATGTTAGTCGTCAGAAAAAAGGCTCGAGAGGCCAAGTCTTAGGAGGCCGCTGGCTCGTAGACTTCTAGCGAATTGATCAGGGCTGAAGCCTCTTCGTCCGACAGCGAACGACCTCGAAATCCTGCATAGGAAAAATTCTCCAGAAGCTCGATCCACTGGGCCTGAAACCACTTCGGCTCAGGTTCTTCCAGGTAGTGCTCTATATACAGGGTTTCCAACAAGGGATGCTCGAGCGTGGAAGATTTGTCGCCGGGGAGGGCGTCTCCCACTCCTCCATTGGTGGCCAGCAGGTCAAAACTCGATCCAGACGGACCAGTGAGAGTGAGTTCGAAGTCCACATTCTCCTCGTCCTCACTGAGATTCAAGCTCTTCACCGACCAACTTTCGGGCAGTTGATTGGGCAAGAGTACGGGAAAAGGGAGAGCCTTAAGGCTCTCCCGTTGTTCTGGGTTAAGGTAGGAGAAAGATTCAGACATAGGCTTTACTCGTTGGGGACGAAGACCCGAAAGGACGAGGGATAATTGACAATCTGAGGCCGAACTCGGTCCGAGGCTTCCCGTCCGTTACCCATGGAAATCGAGATATGACCGTGAGGCTTACCTGCACCCTGGTTGCGGTCCCAAACCACTACGGCACCGGGAGGCAGGCTTCTCAGTTGGTCACGGCTGACGCGAACTTCGCGAAACTTCGGATTATTGGCCAGTTGGCCGGCCGCTTGATAGGCGGATCCGCCTTGCAGATTCACCCCTACCTGGCGCATATGGTGCTTCACTCCACGATAACAATAACCTGGGCTGGCCACCGTAGGATTTCTGCTGATGCTCTGCATCAGGGTATTCGAGATCGGCCCATTGCCGCGATGGGAGCCAATGTCGAGGGGCGGAGCCGAGGAGAATGGAGGAAACGAGCCCTGCGAAGGCATCGGCATAGGGAAAGGCATGGGCATAGGGAAGGGCATGGGCATTCCGGGCATCCCCATGGACTGGCCCATATCGAAATTGCAGCCACAGCCCGGTCCCTGCATTCCTTGCTGTCCCTGGGACATCTGGCCCATCATCATCTGCATCATTTGCATCATCTGCATCATCTGCATCATCATGAACATGCTGCTCATCATGTTCATGCCGCCCATCATTTGGGCTCCCATCAAAGGATTCATTGCAAACGCCATAGATTATCTCCTCAAGATTCTCAAAACGACTTCTTCACCTATTATTACCAGGAGTCTCACGCGGACAAGGGGTAAGGTCAAGACCCTACGAAAAATGTTAACATCAATGTTCAAAGAACACCAGGCCCCCAGCGAAATTTCGCAACTCGATCATCTGATCTCCTTGCTCGAAGAGGACGCTGATTTCCCCGAGATCTTTGCTGTGTTCCAAAGCTTCGACGAAGTCCTTGGGATTCTCTACGGCGTCTACCTTTCGGAACTCCAATTCCTAGCGGCAGGTGAACCCCAAAACAAGGCGGCCAACGAGATACCAGCAGAGTTTCGAGAGGTTCGAAAACTCGTGGCTGAGCTGACTCATCACTTGGAACGGAAAAGCAAGGTTTCCGCTAGAGAGGTAGCTCTGGCTCTCAAAAGCCAAGTGGGGCGGCTCTTTGGCAAATTTGCCCAGATGAAAAGTCAAACCTTGGAGGGCACTCGATATTCCGAGGTCCCTTTCACCCAGGAATTGCTTAGAGTGGCTCATCTCTATTTGGAGGGACGGCTCCCCAAGACAGCCCTTGTGGAGCGCTTGGATGCGTTTTGTCATTACCATGAGCAACTCGAACTGACGGTCGAGCACATGATTCCCTCTCAACTTGAACAAGCCGCCTTCGAGTCGGCCCAGGACGATCTCAGCACAGCTTTAGGGCTGCAGATCGAAGGGATCGAAGAACTGGACTTGGCTCTGGAATTAGCCGATGACGACAGACTCAGGACGGCTCTAGACACCTTGATTGAAGCAGCCGACATACTTCACTCTGTGTACTTCGAGCTCAAAGAAGCGGACCAAACTCCGGTCACCATCGCTTGCTTCCGCTGCGGTACGGACAACAGCCCCGAATCCCGCTTATGCGGAGGATGCAGTGCAGTGCTCCCGAGAGCCGAGGTGGTGAGCCGTTCTACTGTGGAATTCAAGGAAAACGCTGAAAGCTTCGATTCCGACGACTCGAGCATTCCCGAAGAGCTCCTGAAACTCCAAGGGGCCGTAGAGGACTCCCTAGCCAGCGGACAGTCCATTTCGCTGAGCCAGGCTGTCGCCGCTTTTCGCAGCAAACTCGAAAAAACCCGCGGGCGCTGGCAGCGGCTCGAATCGCCTCCCCCAAGCCTGCCTGCCGAGCATGTCCAACTTCTAAAGCGCGGCCATCAAGCCTTTCGAGAAGCCTTGGAGGTGCTCGAAGAGGGGCTACAACTCTTGGAGACGGGTGCTCCAGGATTGCAGGCTGGACTCCTGGACCAGGGTCTTCAACTTCTCGGTGAAGGCTTTGCCCGCTTCCAAGATTTCCAAGAGATCTTTCGACAAGCGGAACAGCTCAGTCCCCGCCCCTGAAGTCGACCAGTGCTCCCGCTATTGGGGAGCTCGGTCTAGCCTTAGCTGAAGGAGCACCGGACGGTGGTCGCTGGCCATTTTCACATCCTCAGCCACCCAAGCTTGAACAACTCTCTCCCGAGCATCTGGGTCAACTAGCACATAATCGAGTTGAGACTCAAAATTCCCGTATCGGTGTGTCGCTCGCCAGGAAGCCGGCAGGCCTTCGAGCGGATCGAGCAGACCGCTCATTAGGGGTTCGAGGGCCCAACTGTGAGGCTGGTCATTGAAGTCTCCCAACACCACCACCAAGGCCTCAGCCCCATGGCGCTCCTTCAACTCAACCACGATTCTCATCACTCCTTGAGCCTGAGCTCTGCGAATCTGAGCCGACTCCTTCTTCGAGCCCACCTGACTCTTGAAATGATTGGTCAACACGATGAGCCGTGGCTCGGTGTCCAAATGGACCTCTAAGCAATCCCGAGAAAATCGGGTGGTGCGGCTGGAAGCAGTCTGAAGGTGAAGGGGCGTGGAGGCGTGACTCTTCACCTTCAACACCGGAAAGCGGCTCAAGAGGCCAACTTGAATGCCTCGATACCTATCGTTGCCTGGTACCAAAACCACTTCTTGGAAAGGTCGTGACAAGCTCCTGTTTAGGTCTTGCAAACACTCTAGGGTCTCGACCTCTTGTACCCCCAACACGTCCACCGCAAGTCCATCGATAACTTGGCTAAGGATGCGAAGCTTGCTGGTGTACTCCGGCTCAGTTAAGACATCGTCGTTATAGGCATCGTCCACCGTGTCGAATAGGTTCCACAGGTTCCAGGAGCCCAGCACTGCGTGAACTCCCCCAATCAACTCCGATGGCTCGGGTAATGAAGAATCGGCTGATGAGCTTGGAGAATATGGAAGAGGACAAAACCCCACTAAGAACAGCACAAGAAGACCGGCCAGGGCACCCCAAGCTCGAATCCAGGATCGTCTCATCACTGAAACTTCTCACCGCCCTGCTCCCTACCCCGGAACAACAGGTCAAGATCTTGTTAATTTCTTCAGAAAAACATCAGTGCAAGGCAGGTGAGTGCTCCCATCCAGAGCAGCAGCAGGCTGCTCACACTCAACAGTTGTGCAGGCTTCAGCCCTGTAATGGCCAGCAAGGGAAGTGCCCAAAAGGGCTGCAGTAGGTTGGTCCACTGATCGCCGTAGGCCACGGCCATGACCGCCTCAGAACCAGGGATCGCCAGTTGCTCAGCGGCCTGCAATACGATAGGCCCTTGAATCATCCACTGACCACCACCCGAAGGAACGAAAAGATTGACCAGGCCCGCAGAAAGAAAAACGAAGATCAGAAAAGGCTGAAAACCGAGGCTTTCTTGACTCCATCGACTTAGGTCCACGAAGATCTCGGAGATCTGTCCGATGAGTCCGGACCCGCTGCTGAGACCAACGATGCCGGCATAAAACGGAAACTGCAAGATGATTCCAGAAACTCCGGACATGCCTTGGTCCAGAGCCTTAGCGTAGCGCACGGGCGAGCCATGCAAGAGCAAACCCAAGAAAAGGAAAAAGAAATTAAGCGAATCAAGCCCCAAGCCTTCCCGGAAGCCGAACCACCAGACCGCAGCCACCGCAGCCACGGTGTAAGCCAAGAGCCGCTGTCCCGGGGTAATAGGCCCGTGAGCCTCTTCGCTCTTGGCCCGCTCTGCGGAGGTTTCAGCTAGAGGAGTTCCAATGGGAATAACTCCAGCGAGATACCAAAGAAATGCCGGAACCGCCACCAGCATCAATAGAGTGAACGAAAAGTTGTCCACGGAGAACACCGTCTCCGACAACGGTAAGACGCCCACCATATGATCGAGAAAGTGTCCTGGGGTGGCCACCGTTAACGGCGCCGAACCTGATAGCCCTCCATGCCAAAAGGCCATTCCGGTGTATCCTGCGGCTCCGATAAGGCCTCGATTGATGTGATCCTCTCCTAGAAGTGCACCCAAGCGGTCACTCACTTTGCGAGCCAGGATAGCACCCACCACCAGGCCGAACCCCCAGTTCAGCCATCCACCAACCATGGCTCCCAAGCAGACCAAGACCACGCCAACTTTCTGACTCTTTGGAACCTCCACCAGGCGATCGATAAGGCGAGCGACCGAAGGAGCGAGCGCCAACGCTTGACCAGTGACCAGAATCAGCACCATCTGCATGGCGAAAGTCAGAAATTCCCAAAAACCCCCGGCCCAGAATCCTAGGACCTGGAATCCGGAGTACGGAGTAAGCACAATGGCCGCTCCACCGGCCACCAGGGTCAAGACTAGAGCTAGAGTGAAGGCGTCCGGGAACAACCTCTCGAGCAATCGAGACCAGGCAGAGAAAAGTTCTCTAGACCCCACCTAGCGAACGAGTTCAGCCTTGGGCATGGGAGCCTTGGGATCAGTGACCCGAACCTCAACCACTTTCCCAACCCGATCTCCCAGATTGAGGACTTCGACCAGATTTCCGTGGATCACCGTGACTGCGTTCCGATTAGAAGCTCCGAAGGCCTCGTCGAGATAGGCTTGAGCTTTCTGCCCTTGGGTCAACTTATCGATGCGGCGAGCCATTTCTTTGCGGCTGCCCAGTGTCACTTGGTAGTCGAGTTGATGAATGTCCTCTTCAGCCCGGACGAAGACAGTTCGCCCGATCTGCTGTTCCAGAGCCTCCAGTTCTTCCCCGTCAGCACCCAGAAACTCGACACCCACGCGTGGATGAAGCTCCACGAAGACAGCCTCTTCCTTACTGGTAGACAGCCTTCGGAGAATTTCTCGTCGAATTCGAAGAGCGATGGTCTTGGGTGACAACAGCCGACCCTTTCCACCACAGTAACTACACTCTTCGCGAAGCACTAGGTCAAGGTCCTTGCCTTCTCGCTTTCGAGTCAACTGCACCAAGCCCAATTCTGTCATGCCGACAAGGTGAGTCCGGGTGCGGTCTTTCTTGAGTTCCTCTACTAAAGCCGAGAGCAGCCTCCGTCGGTCGCTGGGGGACTCCATATCGATAAAATCAACGATGATAATCCCACCGATGTCGCGCAATCGCAACTGTCGGCAAATCTCACCTACAGCCTCCAGGTTGGTCTTTAGGATGGTGTCAGCTAGAGATGCCGTCTTGCCGGTGTATTTGCCGGTGTTCACATCTATAGCCCAGAGCGCTTCGGTGCGGTCAATGATGAGGTAGCCCCCGGACTCCAGCCACACTTTCCTATTGAGCGCCTGCTCGATCTCTTGATCGATCCCGTGGAACTCGAATAACGGTACGGAGTGATTATAGAGGAAAACCCGATCCAACATGCGAGGGGCCGTCGCTTCGAGTCGCTCGGTGACCTTGGCATACTCTTCCGCGTTGTCGATGATCAGGCGATTCACATCTGCGTGAAGAATGTCCCTGACAATCTTGTCGATGAGCGCTAATTCTTGATGAACTATGGCCGGAGCTCGGCGTCGTTTCGCGGTCTTGTGGACCCGATTCCAAGAGCGGACCAAGAACTTCATCTCTCGCTCCAACTCTTCGAGAGTGCGACCGCTGGCCGAGGTTCGAACGATGATCCCCATTCCTTCGGGCTTGATCTTTTCGGCGATGAGCCTCAGTCGATTCCTTTCCTCTTCGTCTTCCACTCGGCGGGACACCCCGGTGTAATTGGCCGCAGGAATCAGCACTAGGTAGCGGCCTGGCATGGTAACGTAGGTCGTTATTCTGGCCCCTTTAGTGCCCACGGCCTCCTTGACCACCTGCACCAAAACCTCTTGGTCCACCCTGATCATGTCGCTGATGTTGGCTCGTCGCAGACTTGCCGAGGCCTCTTCCCCTAGGTGCGCCGCAGCATCATCAGCGCATAGAAAGCCGTTGCGCTCAAGCCCAAGATCGACAAAGGCCGCGTTCATCCCCGGCAGCACGTTGGCTACTCGCCCCTTATAGATAGAGCCGACCTGACGTTCTTCGCGAGCTATGAGAAATTCTGACAGAACACCGTCCTCGAGTACTGCTGCTCGGCCTTCGCGTTCGTCTCTGGTGATAAGGATCTCTTTGAACATAGGCCGCGAAGTTTCTCCCCTAAAGCTTGAGTTCCTGGCAAATCTGAACTCCACCAGGGGGAAAGATTGGTTTGTTCGAGAAGTGGCGCTTTGGATGAGAACCAGGAGACCTGTAAGGGGGCTGAAGAACTTCAATGCGTTCGCCTGCCAAGCGCTCCTGCTCCTGTCGCTTTGCGGATGTCAAAACTCGGTCCCAATCGCTCCTAGCGACTCTGTGGCGTCTCCCTCTCCCAATTTGGTAGAAACCGGAGCGGCCGATACCTCTGCCACCCCACACCCTACCCCCGCCAGGAACCTTGAGGCCGCAAAACTTGCCATTGAAGAGTCCGGAAAGGCCTTCCCGGGGAAATGCTCCATTGTTTTCATAGACCTCGACTCTGCCCAAACCGTCGAACTCCGCCCTGAAGAGCCGTTCGAATCAGCCTCCCTGGTCAAACTGGTCATCTTAGTCGAACTGTATCGACAGTTCCAAGAGGGCCTCCACTCTCCCGACGACCTGCTGACCCTCGAAAGTCGGCAAAAGGTCGGTGGCTCCGGCTCTCTGCAACAAGCCAAGGAAGGAAGCAAGTACACCCTCGAAGAGCTCGCCGAGTTGATGATCACCGAGAGCGACAACACCGCCACCCAGATGCTCACGGACCACTTAGGTCGAGATCTCGTCCATCAGAGCGCCAAGAATCTGGGACTGGAGCACACCACTTTTCAGAGAGACGTTTACGACTTTTCCGCCATAGATCGCGGACAGGACAACCTGACCAGTGCCAAGGACATGGCCCTGTTGCTGCAAATGTTGGCTCATAACCAGTTGCCAGGCTCGAACCACATGCACGAGATTCTCGAAGGTCAAAAACGCCATGACATGATCGGAGATGGGTTTCCTGAGGACACCAAGTTGGCCCATAAGACCGGGGAACTGACCGGGCTCCTGCACGACGCCGGCATCGTCTATGCCCCCCAAGGGGCCTTCGTCATCGTGATGCTCGGCGACGATATCACCGATAGAGAAGCTGCCAGAAAGACCTGGTCTAATCTGGCCAACGAGCTGTTTAGCCACTACAGCGAACGCTAGCCAAAAGTTACATTCCGCCAAAAATCCGTTGACAGAGCCGAACGGACCCTCGTATACTACGTCGAATTATGTTCGAGTCACTGTCTGAAAGAATAAGCGGAGTCATCGACAAACTGCGCGGCCGAGGCAAGCTCACCGAGCAAGATGTCAAAGAGACTCTGCGGGAAGTGCGTCGGGCCTTACTTGAGGCCGATGTTTCCCTTTCGGTTGTCAAGACTTTTATCGCCAAGGTTAAAGAGCGAGCCATCGGCGAAGAGCTTTGGAAAAGCCTGACTCCAGGACAGTTAGTGGTCAAGTATGTCCGCGATGAACTTATCGCCCTCATGGGAGGGGAAGCCGCCCCACTCAATTTGAGCAGCACCCCCCCTACGGTCATTATGATGGTGGGGCTCAACGGTTCCGGTAAAACCACTTCTTCCGGCAAATTGGCCTTGCGCCTAAAAGAGCAAGACAAGAAAAAAGTCCTTCTAGCTGCCACCGATGTCTATCGGCCAGCAGCAATCAAGCAACTTGAGGTTCTGGGTGAACAGATCGGCTGTCCCGTCTTTCAAATGGGAGACAAGAACAGCCCTATCGATATCGCCAAAGCGGCTGTAGCCCACGCGAAAAAAGAAGAATTCGACGTGGTCATCGTGGACACCGCTGGTCGACTTCACGTCGACAACGAACTCATGGCGGAGCTCAAAGAAACCAGAAAAGCTCTGTCTCCCGACGAAGTGCTGCTGGTGGTCGACGCCATGACCGGCCAAGACGCCGTGAACATCGCCGAGCAGTTCGCTAAAGAGATCCAGACCACCGGCGTTATTATGACCAAGCTCGACGGGGACGCCCGAGGTGGAGCGGCGCTGTCTATTCGCGAGGTGACCGGGCAGCCGATAAAGTTCATCGGTCTAGGAGAGCGTCTCCAAGCACTGGAAGTCTTCCATCCGGATCGTCTAGCCTCCCGTATCCTCGGTATGGGTGATGTCCTGGGGCTGATCGAAAAAGCCGAACAGACCATGGACGAAGAAGAGGCCGCGGCCCTCGAGCAAAAGATCCTTGAGAACAATTTCGACTTGGACGACTTCCTCGGGCAGATGCAGCAAATTCGCAAACTTGGCCCGTTGCAAGATTTGGTCAAGATGCTCCCTGGCGTGGGCAACAATCCGGCCCTAAAGGAACTTCAAGTCGACGAAAGTCGGTTCTCTCGGATGGAAGC
>JBJHCR010000003.1:47646-69521 GCA_050486105.1 Vulcanimicrobiota bacterium | reverse complement strand
GGTATTCTTGAGCATGGGAATCACCAGCCACACCAACCTCTGCACGTACGACGCTCCGTCGATCATCGCGGCATCAAACGGCTCTCTCGGAAGGCCGGCAAGTGCTGCATCAACCACCAGGATGACGAAGGGTGTCATGAACCAGGTCTGGACTACCACAATCGAGACGAAGGCGTACGGCGACGAAGCGACCCAAGCCGGACCCGCGATTCCCGCCATACGGAGAACCCAGTTGACCAGGCCGACATCCGCCTCGAAGAGAAACACCCGGAAGATGAGCGTCGACACCACCGGTGTCATGATCATGGGCAGGGTCAGGAAGGCACGGACGATGTTTTTGGCCGGGAACTCCCTCTGTATGAGCAGGGCAACGAGGAAGCCGACAACCATCGAACATCCGACGGAGAGCGCGGTAAACCCCAAGACAAGGTAGGGTTCTGACTCAGCTCTTGTTTCAAGGAGGGCTCCTTCAAGGCACTCAGGGTGTCACCGATGGAGGAAAGCTCGCCCTCAATCGTTTTCACCGATTCCCCTCCAGGTTGGGCAACTACGTACACATAGCAGAGCATCTCGAGATCGATAGTCAGTCGATGTACCTGCTCGTTGACTGCGTCTCGCTCTAAGTAAAGGATGTCTCCATCTCTTTGAACCCGTCCGTCTTTCGACTGAAAGAGTCTCTTGAGAAACTCCACGAGTCCTTTCGGTCCCAACTGATGGATAAACACTCATGGGGATTACCCGTAACAGAGGGCTTCCCTCCGTTTTGGAGGGAGGACGAGGAGGTACTCCTGGTGGGTCTCCTAGTCAACTCTCCCGGAGAGCACGACCCGGTCCCCTCAGGGCCGAATGTGGGGGGACAGCAGCCGATCCCAGGCTTCACATTTTCTCTGGTACTCATCCGCAGTGTACTCGGCTTTCTCTTCAGAGATCAAACCTTCGTCCACCAGATATTGGTAGGCTTCAGGGTTGCTACCGTGGATGAGATAGAGGATCGCATAGTATCGCTGGCGGTCCAAAGAGTGTTCATCAGCATAGGCCGATTCGTCGATCTCAGCCTCCTCGGAATCGGCCGCGAACTGTTCGATGGCCGAAACCAGCGCCGACTCGGCTTGCTCGTCGTCCATCTGGAGCAGAAGAATGGTTGCAAATTCGTCCACGGCATCTTCTTCGCGACCGGTCACCGGCAACTCCAAAAGAGTGACGAAGGCGTGCCCTACCTCGTGCAACACCGTGAAGAAAGCGGCGTCGATGTACTCTCGCTTCAGGGCCTCGGGATCATTGAGGTCGACCTCGAAGAGTTGGCTGTAGTAGTGAACCAACTCGTAACCAATGGTGATCTCGTTGTTCTGGGGGTCCCAATAGGCATTCACCTCATCGAGTTCGGTGAAGCGCAAAGTGATATCCTCGGGCAGCAAGAAGGTCTCGCTCAAGGCCTCGGCTAGGCGGTCGAAGAGCCCGTGATCGGAAAGCGATTCCGCCACGTGCAAGTACTCGGAATCTGACGGGCGATCATAGACCACTGAGATGACGCCGCCTTCGACCTGCTCAGCACAGAGCGGAGGCGTGACCAGCAAGCTCAGGGCCAAGACGACAGCAACCGTTAGCCCCGAGATGAGGCGGAATCGAGAAGGCACAGTGTTGGAGTTGATAGACATGAGCGCCCAAGTTCGCCCCTCGAGGTTGGCAACCTTCTGCGAATCAGGAGCGAGATACTCCACGAAATTCCGTTTCTAGGGGAATCAACTTCCGCAGTGACAGCATCCGAAGAATGAGGTATTTGCTGGGCTTTCCAGCTTGAGTCCCAACCGCCCCGTTGGGCCTTCGAATCCCTCGAAGTCAAGACTCATGCAAGACTCCTCTAGGCAGACTCGCCGACTGAGAAGTTGAAACTTCAACAAACGGGATTCCCCGCCCCCGACTGCGAAAGTTTGGGGATGAAAAATGCTACGATCCTGGTAGTAGACGACACTCCGGACAACCTGGTCCTGATGACCGGCCTCCTGAGAGACACCTATCGAGTCAAGGTGGCCAATCGCGGGGAGAAAGCGATCAAGATTGCGGCCTCGGATCCTGCCCCGGATCTGATCCTTCTAGACATCATGATGCCAGGATTAGATGGCTACGAGGTCTGCCGGCAGCTCAAGGCTGAGCCCAAGACACGGGAGATCCCAATCATCTTTTTGACCGCTAAGAGCCAGATTGAAGATGAAACTAGAGGCCTAGAGATGGGAGCGGTAGATTACATCACCAAGCCCATCAGCCCCCCAATCGTAATGGCCCGAGTGAAGAACCACTTAGCTCTAAAGAGCGCCAACGATTTTCTGCGAGACCAGAACGCCTATTTGGAAGCCGAGGTCCGCCGCCGAACGGCCGAAGTAACCGCAGTTCAAGATGTGACTATTCATGCCCTAGCCTCACTGGCTGAGACCAGAGACAGTGACACCGGCAATCACATCCGGCGAACCAAACATTTCGTTCGATTACTGGCCGAGAAGGTTCGATACCATCCTCGTTTTCAGGCCGAACTCGATGACCGAACTATCGACGTGCTGTTCAAATCAGCCCCTCTCCACGATATCGGCAAAGTCGGGATTCCCGATCGTATCTTGCTCAAGCCTGGGCGCTTCGAGCCCGAAGAGTTCGAGGTCATGAAGACCCACACCACCCTGGGGCGAGACGCCATCGAAAAGGCGGAGAAGGAATTAGGCTTGGAAGTTCCCTTTCTCAAGGCGGCCAAGGAGATCGCCTTGTATCATCAGGAAAAATGGGACGGCAGCGGCTACCCAGAGGGGCTCTCGGGAGAAGACATTCCTCTGTCGGCACGATTAATGGCCGTGGCAGATGTTTATGATGCCCTAGTGAGCCGAAGGGTCTATAAGGAAGGAATGTCTCACCAGCAGGCGGTGGAGATCATAAGAAATGGTCAAGGGAACCACTTCGACCCAGATCTGGTGGGGGCTTTCCTCGAACTTCAAGACGAGTTCCAGAAAATCTCAAGACTTTATGCTGATTCCGATGAGGACCTCCACAGCAAGGCGGAGACTCTCTCGGGCTTCAACTTAGGATGATATCCGGCAGGACATCACCTCTGACCCACAAAGGCCACGCTATCATCTTGTGGCTTGAGAGGTAACATGAAGGCCGAAGCACTGAACCCCACCCCCGTCGAAGATTTCCTCCCTATCAAGTGTATGGACCACGTCGAGTTCTATGTGGGCAATGCCAAACAATCTGCAGGCTTTTACCGGACTCATCTGGGCTTTTCCATTACCGGATACCGCGGACCGGAAACAGGGCACCGAGAGAGCGCCTCCTACCTACTCGAGCAGGGCAAGATTCGCTTTGTCCTGACCACTTCTATCAAGAGTTCTCACCCAATCGCCGATCATGTCGCCCGACACGGTGACGGGGTAAAGGTCTTAGCCATGGAGGTCGACGATGTCGAGAAAAGCTTGAAAGCAGCCCTCGAACGCGGAGCCGAGATGGTGCACGACCTCCAGGAGCTCCGGGACGAACACGGGATGGTGAAGACCGGTAGTATCGCTACCTATGGGGAAACCATCCATACTTTTGTGGAACGAGGCTCCTACTCTGGACCATTTATGCCCGGATTCGAAGCCCGGGACCTGTCACCCTCGAATGGTCCGGCTGGATTGATGGCCATCGATCACGTGGTGGGGAACGTGGAGCTTGGGCAGATGAACCGCTGGGTGGAGTTTTATGCCAAGACCTTAGGATTCTCCCAACTGATCCACTTTGACGACGAGGCCATCTCGACGGATTATACCGCCCTGATGTCCAAGGTCATGCAGGATGGAACCGGCAAAATCAAATTTCCCATCAACGAGCCGGCCGAGAGCAAGAAAAAGTCTCAGATCGAAGAGTACTTGGACTTCTATGGGGGTCCCGGGGTGCAACACATTGCCCTCATCACTGGAGACATCATCTCGACTGTGAGTCAACTCCAAGCAAACGGAGTGGAGTTTTTGAGCATCCCCCAGAGCTACTACGAAAACCTTGGAGACCGGGTCGGAGCCATCAAAGAAAAGGTAGAAGACCTCCAGCGACTGGGCATCCTCGTTGACCGAGATGAAGAAGGTTACCTCTTGCAAATCTTCACTCGCCCGGTGCAGGATCGACCTACAGTGTTCTTCGAAGTGATCCAGCGTCGAGGCAGTCGAGGATTCGGACTGGGAAACTTCAAGGCTCTGTTCGAAGCCATCGAGCGCGAACAAGCCCGACGCGGCAACCTTTAAGGGAGAATCTATGCTCGTTCTCGATGCTCACGAACAGCCCGCTCTCGAAGGTGAAAACCTAGTCGTCTTCACCGGCAATTCCAATCCCCAGTTGGCTAGCGCCATCGCCGATTATCTCGAAGTCCCACTGGGGAACGCCCTCGTTGGTCGTTTCACCAACGGCGAGATCCGTGTTCAAATCGAAGAAAACGTCCGAGGGGCCGAGGTTTTCGTGGTTCAACCCACCTGTGGCAATGTCAACGACACCTTGATGGAGTTGCTGATCATCTGCGATGCCCTGTCCCGCTCTTCGGCCAAAACCATCACCGCTCTGGTGCCCTACTATGGCTATGCCAGGCAAGAAAAAAAGACCACGGGAAGGGAGCCCATCACCGCGAAGTTGGTGGCCAACCTGATGACCGTAGCGGGATGCGATCGCCTGATCACGGTGGACCTTCACGCCGCAGCCATCCAGGGTTTCTTCGATATCCCGGTGGACAACCTGGTAGCCATGCCTATCGTGGTGGACTACTTCTCTCAAAAAGGGATCCCCAAACAGGATTTGGTGGTGGTCAGTCCCGACGCCGGAGGAGTGAATCGAGCCCGAGCCTTCGCCGAGCGCCTCGGTGCCGGGCTCGCCATCATCTTCAAGCGGCGCCCTCGCCCTGACGCTATCGACGTGATCGACTTGGTAGGTGAGATCGAAGGCAAGACCGTGCTCATTGTAGACGACATCATTTCCACCGGCGGCACCCTGATTCGGGGAGTAGAGATGCTCATCGAACGGGGAGCTAAACGCGTCTTCGCCGCCACCACCCACGGACTCTTCGCAGGTCAGGCGGTGGAGGCCATCGAGAACTCCCCCATAGAAGAAGTGATCGTCACCGACACCGTGCCCATCAGTTCGTCAGCTCGGAAAGGGAAGATCACCGTCTTGTCCGTGGCTCCTCTGCTTGGAGAAGCCATCCGGCGCAACTACTTCAACCTCTCGGTCAGCAAACTCTTCGGCTAAGGAAAACTCATGTCGCAACCCACCCTAACCCCTCGCAGCTTGGTCCCCAACCGAGACACCTTCAATGCTCTGCTTAGGGAGTTCACCCAGGGAGAGCTTGAGATCACCTTCGACCTTTCGGCTAGCGGGATGGAGCTCGCTGATTTAGACAACCTCCGTCCAAAACTCACCAAGGCCTTGGACGCCATGCAGGCTCTGGAAAACGGTGCCATCGCCAACACCGACGAAAACCGGATGGTGGGGCATTACTGGTTGAGAGCCCCGGAACTGGCCCCGACACTGGCGCTTTCCGACCTCATCACCCGAACCGTGAACGAGGTAGAACGCTTTGCCGACGACGTCCTTTCGGGGCGGGTTTGCTCGGCCCAAGGAAGCCCCTTCGAGTCGGCCTTAGCCATAGGGATCGGAGGCTCCGCCCTAGGACCTCAACTGCTGATTCGGGCTCTCGGTGGGGCGGGTCTTGCGGTGACCACTTTGGACAACACCGATCCTGACGGTATGGAAGAAGCCTTTGCCGAATTCGGTCCCGAGGGCCTGGCCACCACCCTCGTCTTGGTGACCTCCAAATCGGGAGGAACTCCGGAGACCTTGAACGGCATGCTTGAAGCCGAACGGGCCTACACTCAGGCTGGGCTGTCTTTCTCTCAGCACGCTGTGGCCATCACCGGGGAGGGCAGCAAGCTGTTCCAACAAGCCCTGCGGGAAAATTGGATCAGAATCTTTCCCATGGAAGACTGGGTCGGCGGCCGCACCTCGGTGACCTCGGCTGTGGGCCTGTTGCCGGCGGCCTTAGCGGGAGTGGACATTCGAGCTTTTCTCAAAGGTGCCGGTCTGATGGACCGATTGACTCGAAGCCCCAACCCCCACGAGAATCCCGCCGCCTTGATGGCTGCGGCTTGGTACCATCTGGGAGAGGGCCGCGGCAGCAAGGACATGGTGGTTCTGCCTTATAAGGATCGACTGGAACTTTTCAGTCGGTATCTGCAGCAATTGGTTATGGAGTCCCTAGGTAAGGCCCTCGATCGTCAGGGAAACCGAGTGGAGCAAGGCCTCTCCGTATACGGCAACAAAGGCAGCACCGATCAGCACGCCTACGTGCAGCAACTGCGCGACGGACTCAGAAACTTCTTTGTCACTTTCATCACCGTAGAAAAGGCCCGGGATGGCAGTCCCTTCGAAGTGGCCCCCGGAGTCGAGACCGGCGACTTCCTGAACGCCTTTTTCCTGGGAACGCGAAGCGCCCTGGCCGAAGAGGGACGAGCCAGTCTCACCATCTCTGTTCCGGAACTCAATGCTTTCACTCTTGGGGCCCTCATAGCTTGGTTTGAGCGAGCCGTCGGTCTGTACGCGGAACTCATCAACATCAACGCCTACCACCAACCGGGAGTAGAGGCCGGCAAGAAAGCCGCTTCGAGTTCCTTGGAACTGCAAGCCAAGATTCTCCAGCACCTCTCAGGCTCGGAACACCTTCAGACCGTTGAGGAGATCGCTGAGTCCCTCGGAGCCTCGTCCCGAGTCGACGTGGTCTACTATCTGTGTCGCCATCTAGCCGCCAACGGGCGACTGGTCAAGGATGGATCTGGAACAGCCAGTCGTTTTCGGGGCGTTCTCCACTAGGGAGGCTGGGTTGAGCATGAGTTCATCGGTGTCTTGGTTTCTTGACGAGGAGTGGTCGGTTCTAGAACTGAAAGGCAGGGACCGCAAAGACTTCCTCCTTCGACTGACCACCAACGTGCTTCCACAGAACGAGAGCGACCTAGTCCACACCTTCCTACTTTCGGTGAACGCCAAGGTGCTCAGCGAATTTTGGGTTGGTGTCGGGGAGCAAGAGCTGATTCTGCTCGTCCCTCAAGCCCAAATCGAGCAGGCTCGGACCACCATCGACCTATTCCATTTTACCGAAGACATCGAGCTTCGGAGCCCCGACTTAGACACTCTGGTCCTATTGGGTGATCCACCTTCACAACTTTTGAGCCTGAGCCACCGCCACTGGAGTCCGGACCCTCGTTTCGGACCAGGCACCCACCTTGTTCTGTATGAAACCGATCGCCTCACTGAAGTTCTGGCCATACTAGAAGAACAAGGGGCACCGAAATCCTCAGCTAACATGGAGCAACTCAGGATCGCCACGGGGACCCCCCGATTCGGGACGGACTACGACCCGGAAACCCTGTTTCTCGAAATGGCTCAAACAACAGATTTCAGTGAGACCAAAGGATGTTATCCTGGCCAAGAGATCGTCGCCAGGGTGCTGCATCGAGGTAAGTTGCGACGCTGGCTCAGAGCTTTTCGTTCCGAGTCTCAGATTCCGTCCGGCTGGAGCTGCCAACAAGACGGCAAAGAAGTGGCTCGAGTCACCAGTAGTGTTTCTGTGCCGGGGGGAGGCAGCCAGGGTTACCTTTACGTCAGGCGAGAGGTGGGCTCGGTGGGAACCCTACTCAAAGGCTCGGTGGAGGGTGGAGACCTCTTGACCCTCGAGGTCCGGTCTCGGCCCGGGGAACTCGAGCAGCACGAGGATGACAAACTATGCGCAACTACCTAGATTTAGTGAAAAAGGTTCGTTCCGAAGGCCTGTTCAAGAGCGATCGCACCGGCACCGGCACTTACAGCCTCTTCGGTGCTCAACTGCGCTTTGACCTCCGTCAAGGCTTCCCGGCGGTGACCACCAAAAAGCTTTTCTTTCGTTCGGTGGTCACTGAATTGCTGTGGTTTCTACGGGGGGAAAGCCAGATCGATTTTCTCAAGGCCAACAACTGTTCCATTTGGGACGCCTGGGCCAATGAAGAAGGCGACTTGGGTCCGGTCTACGGGGTCCAATGGCGCAGTTGGCCCAAGGCTGACGGCAGCACTGTAGACCAGATTCAGACAGTGATCGAAGGATTGAAGAGCAACCCCGACTCCCGGCGCCATTTGGTTTCAGCCTGGAACGTGGGTCAACTCGAACACATGGCCCTGCCCCCCTGCCACACCCTCTTCCAATTCTATGTGGCCGAAGGAAAGCTCTCTTGCGGGCTCTATCAGCGCAGTGCCGATCTGTTCCTGGGCGTGCCGTTCAACATCGCCTCCTACTCCTTGCTGACCCACATGATCGCTCAAGTCTGCGACCTAGAGGTGGGAGACTTCGTCCACAGCTTTGGAGACCTTCATCTGTATTCCAACCATCTGGAGCAGGTTGACGAGCAACTCACCAGGACCCCCAGACCGCTCCCTCAATTGGTCTTGGAGCCCGGCATCAAAAACATCGACGACTTTCAACACGGTCACATCCGCCTGGAGAACTACGATCCCTATCCCCCATTGCGGGCTCCGATCTCGGTTTGATGGACGGACCCCTAAGGCTCAACCCCAAGTTCCCGCAAACGTTGAGCTAAACGCTCGGCTCTCTCTTCGGCCAAGAGAGCTCTCTCGCGCTCGCGGCAAGCTGATTCCCGTTCCTGTTCAGCCTTCTTTCGCTCTGCGTCAGCCTTCTTTCGCTCTGCGTCAGCCTTCTTTCGCTCTGCGTCAGCCTTCTCGCGCTCTACTTCAGCCTTCTCGCATCCGGTGAGGAGCAAGTCTCCTTGCTGGTCCAAGAAGCGCAGCCAAGTGGCTTCCACATCGTCGAACATTCCGGTCCAGGCGGTCAAGCCTAGGCCGAGTTGAGGGATGAAGCGGGGGTTGGCAAATTCCACATAATTGCAGCCTTCCAACTGATAGAGCCGCAGCAGTCGAGAACCGAGCTGAGAGAAGGGGTCATAGATGGCGTAGTACGGAATACGGATTCTTTGATAGATGTCGAACTTGGTGTCCTCCTCACCGCCCTTGGTGTTGGAAACGATCTCCACCACCAGGTCCGGCACTTTGCCATAAAGCCAGGTGTAAATCGACCGGCTCTCCTTACCCTCGGTAACCGGACGCGGCTCGACATCCTTGAGCAGCATGAAATCCGGCACCACCGGAGTCTTGTCCTGACTGTTGTAGAACAACCCGACATCGGACAGGGCTTCAAAGGGCTTACCCTCGTCCCAAGACGTAAAAAGAATGTGAGGCAGCAGGCGAAACTGCCGCTCTGAAAACCGATTAACCAGCGGCCGATCGTCCTCGGTGATCATCTGAGACAAGTCCGGCGAGAGGGGGGAGTCGTAGGGTTCGAGATGCTGCTCGGGCATGGTCATAGCTTATACCGCTATGCCTCGAGCTGTCCACATTCTGGCCGGGGATCCATCCACTCTGGCTACGTCGTACCTCGCTCAAATATGTCTAATATTAAGCGCTCGGTACTCCTTGCCACAGCGGCGCCTCCCCAACCAGAATCCTGCCCAACTCAAAGCACAGCGGTATAACACAACAATCCTTAGAGGTGGACCTTAGTGCTCCCAGCTTTTCGGGGCGAAGATCCGTTCCTCATAGCTTAACAGCCCGAGTTGAACAGCCTATGACCATCAGGTTGAAAGGGTGCAACATTTCTCTGAAAAAGGGTGAGCCCGGGGAACTACCCCTCCAAGGCCACCTTCTCCCCTACTGCTGGTTCACCCAGGCTTGCCAGCCAGTGCACCCCAGGCAGCAAGGCATAGCTCACCGAACCCATCAAAGTAGTGCGGCCGAGGTTGGCCAGGGTTTGGGTGCCGAGCTTGAGCCACGACTGCTTGCCTTGCTGCCGGTTGACTTGCACCGACACGCTCTGGCTGGGATTCGAAGCCTTATATCGCGAACTACCAATGGGAGACTCGCTGCCCAATACGAAGATTTCCAGCAGGGGAGCCGCACCGATATTCCCTTCCGCAACCTCCTCCACCACCGTACACACCCCACCATCAGACTGAAACAGGGCCCGATGACTTATGGGATTCACCGGCCGGCCTTGCACCCCGGAATCGCAGGCCGAGGCCTTAACTTTGTGAAGGGTGTCGATCGGCAGCAAAGAAGAGACGAGGATGAGTTCTTGTCCACCCAAGCCCGCACGTCCACCGGATCCCAACGACAATCCCGATTTTGACGACGGCGACCCTTACTCTTGTATCGCTGCGGGAGCGG
This sequence comes from Vulcanimicrobiota bacterium, assembly GCA_050486105.1. Taxonomy (GTDB): domain Bacteria; phylum Vulcanimicrobiota; class Xenobia; order Xenobiales; family JADMJV01; genus JAEXNA01. The sequence continues at coordinate 59,264 of JBJHCR010000003.1, read as the reverse complement.
CTGGTGTCGGCAAACAGACCATGCTGTCCCGAGTTCGGCAATGCTTTGAAACGACCAAGACCGAACAGTTCAACGAACTCATGAAAGAGGATCTGGCAAGTGTGAAAGTCGCGCTTTACGACATGTGGAATAGCGGGCGCTCTCACAAGGGTGCGGCCAAAGCCGGCTCTTGGGCAGCTGAACAGATGTCTAAGATCGGAGACTCTTCCCTGGTCGATTACGATCGAGCCGTTCCCCCTAACCCGCTCTAAAAGACCCCCAAGGCCGAGATCGGCTCGTTCTGATCCTGATCCTCGGGAACCGGATCTGAGGACTCGCTGAGGTCCTCAGAGAAGGGCGACCAAGCCTTCAGGAAGGCGGGTAGAATGACCAGGGCTGAAAACATGATCCCGGCGACTCCCACCGCCGGGATGAAGCCAAGACTGCTGATCCCTTGGTGGCCGCCCAAAGCCAAAGTTCCGAAGCCGCACATGGTGGCTAGAGCCGATGAGCCAAGGGTAGATCGACCAGTCTTCCTTATCCTCGGCTTGAGAGGACCTGACGCGCCCAGGCAGGAAGGTTCGACAGTGCAATTCTTTCACAACCCCCTCCAACCCACCGGCCAAGGTGTGGACAAAGACAAAGCCAAGGCTCTCACCATCTGGAACAAGCTGGAGTCGGCTCTGCGCCAGCAGAGCAATCCGGATCAGATCCTCTTCCAAGCGGAACTCAAGAGGCTTTGCCTAGTGGTGGAAGCGGCCCTCGAGATTTGGGACGCCACCGCTCCTCCCCCACCGATGCCTGGAACAGATCCCCTGTCGGCCGGAGCGACTCCAGACCAGCGCGACACCAGAGCGACCTTCCTTCGCCAACTGTCGATCCAGCTTCGCATTCTGGCCCATATGCGAAAACTGTCCACCGAGCAAGTGGAAAAGGCCGCCCAGGATGCTAACCTCAAGGCTCAGCAGTGCCAAGACCCAAATCGCTCCAGCGCGGAGTCGCTGTTGGAGAGTCTGCAATTGGCTGTTTCCTTGACCGAAGACGAACTTCTCGAGGGAATCGGAGTGCAACCCCTTGCCTTGACCCTAGTAGAAAACCAAGCCCTTTTCGAAGACTTAGGCGACCACTTTTTTAGAATCAGAGAACATATTTCTAAACGCCGAGGAGAGGCCGAGCGCACTTTGGGACAGTTGCTCACCCTCCACTCAAGCAAGGAGTCCAAAGACCAGTGATCATAGAGATTGAAAAAGGTAGAGACCAAAGCTACGCTCAGATTAACGAGTTGGCTCAGAGTTACGGGAACCGATTGGAGTCCATTCGAGGTAGTGGACCGGTAGACACCATTCACATCATCGGTGACCCTCGACAGTTGGCCAATCATATCGAGTATTTGAAGAGCTTGCCTGGGGTAGGTCGCATCTGGCGGATCTCCTCATCTTTTAAGAACATTGCCCGGCGAGTGTACTCCGAAGACAAGGAAAGAGTGCAGATCCCCTCTCGGGTGGTGGAAATACCGGGACCTGACGGCTTGATTCGGAAGTTTGGTGCAGGTCCATGCCTTTTCGTGATCGGCCCAGACTCGGTGCAATCCCAAGAACAGATCAGCACGGCTGCTGACAAGATTGCCAATCTTGCCGACCGACTGAAAATAAGAGATCGAGTTATGCTTAGGGCTGGCGCTTTCAAGCCCAGAACCCGGCCCACAGATTTCCGAGGCTTAGGCATGGAGGGGATCCAGATGCTGGATCGGGTCCGCGAAGAGACCGGCTTGCCTTACGTTTCCGAAGTCTTGGACCATACCCTGGTGGAGCAACTCACCAGCCATGTGGATGCCTTTCAGATCGGCACCCGCAACGCCCAGGATTTCAAGCTCCTGGAGGCCGTCGGCGACACTGGCAAGCCCGTCATATTAAAGCGAGGCTTCGGGAACGATGCTGCAGAATGGTTCAACGCCGCAGAATACATCGCCAATCGAGGCAATCTCAACATCATGCTGTGTGAACGCGGAGTCAAAACCATGTTCGCCAATCGAGGCTACAACCGATTCACGCCTGACTTTAACGTCATGACCTATGCTCGCAACCAGACGGTCCTTCCCATTCTCTTCGATCCCAGTCACGCCGCTGGGGACGACCGACTGGTGATTGCGAACATGCTAGCAAGCCTGGCCTACCGTCCAGCCGCCCTGCTGGTGGAAACCATCCATGAGGAAGCCTTCCGTAAAGTCCAACTCTGTGACGCTCGACAGGCTCTTGCCATGGAGCCTCTGGAAACCGCCCTTAAGGCTATTCTGGCTTACGAAGAGCACGTGGCCCCGCTCCAGGAAAGAACAGACCAATACTTTTTAGAGCGGGAGCAATGTTCCGAGGTCTGCACCCCATGAAGCCCATAAGACTGTTTTTCATCCTGGCTCTCGCGTTTGCTTTCTCAGGCCCTGGCTTTGCCCAAGCTGAGGATAGCGAACCGCCCGGCAAATTGGAACTCGTCCAGACCAGCCCTGACTCGCAGACTCGCATCTTTGAGCTCACCTGGGAAACCTTGCCGAGATATACCCCGGATTTCTGCCCTATTCCCATTGAAGGAGTGGTGGTGAGCGGAGAGCACGACGGCAAGCTCAGGGAAGGAGATCTCTTTTCCAGTGGCTTTGCCATCGACCTCGACGGCAACGAAGTGGTCGACGACGAATTTCGGTTAAAAACACTTGAGCACGCCAACTGGGGCACGGCCCAGGTTCGAAATCGGCAGTTTGTCAGGCCTCCTGTTCGCCTGTCGGAAGACGGTCCAAGCTTCGTGGTTTACCAATACACGGAAACGGAAGCGAGCATTGGACTGCCTTTACCAGGCTACCCCCTGGGACTGCTGTCCGGCCCTAATCCTTGCCTTCAAATCATGCTCTTTGAACCGGTCGAGGCCCCCGGAAGTCTGCCCAAACTTGAGCTCGAGCAACTCGGCAACAGGGTGCAGACCTGGAGCCGAGAGCGCCGCCTCCTACGGGACGACTATGGATGGTACAGCCTGCAATGGGGAGTGATCGAAGTGCAGACCCCCTATCAGTTCGCGGTCTCAGGCCCATTCGATCAGCGAGCCGTTCTTCTGGTCCGTTCGAATTATGCTCCAGTGGACGGGTTTCGAGTCCGAGGCAGGCCGATCTTGAGGCATCTGCCCGCCGAAGACATTCGATAGGTTTTACTGCCGCCACTGGCGGAGGTTCCGTCGCATTCAGAGGTCTTTCCGTTTCGGCCGCTGGCCGAAACCAGCGGCCTGAGCCATGTTACTCTTCGGGACTGCACCGACAAGACTACGACCCGGATCAACCGGAGAATGTCATGCACCCGGACTTGGCCGCTGAGGACTTCAAGAATTACTTCATCAAGGTCTTCGAGGCCGGCATCACTCCAATCGCCATCGGTGGAGACCACTCGAGCGCCTGGCCAGATCCTTAGGATCTGGCCAGATTTTCCGCCCTGGTGGGAATGATCCCCTTCGACAACCCGATTCTTCACCAAACAGTCCCCTGGATACCGAGATGGTAACACCGCGCTTTCGGACGGAGACGTCCTTTTCAACAGCATTGAGCAAGGCGCCTATCTGGTCTACCGGGACGCCCCGGCCCTGATCCACAGCGTTTCCGAGACCTATTCTCCCGAGCTGATGCGAGACTATCAGGCCATGCTCGGAGATCCGCGGTCCGAGATGCTCGCGAAATACAAGGTTGGTGCTTTCTTGCTGCGACACACGGAGACCGAGAACGCCCTGGCCCAAAAACTCGTGGCCGACGGTTGGGAGCTCGTCTACTCCGATGAGCTCAGCATGGTGCTGGTGAGAACGAGGCCATGATCAGCAACCTTGCCTGTCCCACACGACGCGTTTCGTGGCAGCCGTACCCTAATTTCGAATATCGTCAACGCCCTACGTTTCACCCCGGAAGGACCGAGACTTAACATTTCGAAATCTGCTCCAATCGGAGGTGGATGATGAATCTTGACGGAGCAGTTAGCAGTCTATTTTATTGGGAGGGCATCCCAACATTCATGGGGTGTCCACTTGCCGCTCTAGGGGACGACGCTGAGATCGCTTTGGTGGGGTTGCCCTGGTCGCATAATCCGATGGAGCGCACCCAGTATCTCGCCCCCCGAGCAGTGCGCCATCGCTCTAAGCCCTATGCACGGATGCACCGAGAGTTTGGCGTCAGCGCGGCCCAGATCGCCAGCATCCGGGACTTCGGCGACGTCCCGATCACCAATCTCAACTGTGATGTCGTGGTGCACGAAATCGAGGCTTGGTATCACCAACTCGATCTCAAGGGAACGCGGCCTTTCACCATCGGCGGCGACCACGGATGCACCTTGCCGGTTCTGCGGGCCATCGCCGGACCGAAGTCCCGTCGAAAAGGCCCAGTCGGCGTGCTCCACTTCGACTCGCACACCGATTGCTACGGTGACGCCATGGGCCTGCACTGCCATGCCGGCAACTGGTGCGCCATTGCCGTGGAAGAAGGCCTGATCGATCCCAAGCGGAGTATTATGGTGGGTCTGAACGGACCATCGCTGTCTCCAGATATGGATGCCTTCGCCGAACAGGCCGGCTTTCGGATGATGCGCCTCGAGGAGACCCTGGAGATCGGCATTCCGGCCACGCTCAAGGAGATCCGGCGAGTGCTCGACGACCAGCCCTACTTCCTAACCTTCGATCTCGACGTGCTCACGCTGGCCGAAGCCCCCGCAGTGGCGGACCCCGAGGCGGGCGGCATGTCGATGAACGAGGTGATGCAGATCCTCCTGGGCCTCAAGGGTCTCGATATGGTGGGCGGAGACATCGTCTGCTTCGTGCCTCACCTGGATCCGGCTATGGTCACCGCCATTCACATCAATGCCCTGATGCATCACATGGTGACTCTGATGGCCATGGCGGTGCAAAATGCCAGGGAGCCGGTTGGCGCCGGGCACGGATAGCCGCTTCTTTGGGCTGGTGAGACAGGGAAAGTTGAACTCGAGGTACCCGTTACGCCCCGGCCCAGATCCTTAGCTGATGCGAGACTGCCAGGTCTTAAGAGCCCTGAATCTTTCGGGCGATCCGATCCGCGAGACTCTGGTTGCCTCCTCGACGACCCCGACGCCGCCCAGCATCATCAGCTTCAGGCTCATTGTCTTTCTTCGCGCTTCGGCCCGATCTCTTGACTTGATCGAGAATACCTCCACCAGCACTGAACTCAGGACGTGGCCTATTTCCGAAGGCAGACTCTACTGCTGTTCGTTCCTTGGCTCGCTCTTGCTCGCGCTTGGCCTCCAAGGCTTGCGCCTTCTGCTCAATGGCCCGTTGATCGATTTTCGGCAGAGGAGTGTAGGGGAAAAACTTGGCGTTGGGAGCCGATGAGACCTGAGCCAGGATGGCCCCGATCTGGTCACTCCTCAAATACAGAGCGGGTGTTGGTATGGTGAGCTTTCCATTGGCAACGGGAGTCTGTGCCACGGCAGAACTCGACCCAGGTGCTGCGGCTTGATCTCCAGGTTGTCCGCCCCCTCCCTCCACGCTGGCCAAGTGTTGCTGCAGACGCTGCAAATAACTCTTAGCCTTCTCGTTGCCAGGGTCAAGGGTGAGTACTTTGTCTAAGAACTCTTTCCCCCGGGTGAAAAGCCGACCTTTGAGGGCGATCTCTGCTGCAGCAATATAGTAGTTCACCGCCTTAGCGGTTTGACCCATCTCTTCGTAGAGTTGAGCCACTTCCAAGCGCGCCTTAATCTCGTCCTGTGTATTCATCCGATCGTCCTCTCAATGCCAACATCTACTTCCACGGAAAAAGCATCAATCCGATTGCCCGCGTCCAGTAAGCAATGGCCTGGTCAAGCTTCCCGCGCTGATAGAATAGAGTTCCCAAATTATGGTACACGTGCCAGAAACCTGGATTCAACTGAACCACTTTGTCCCACTCGAGTATAGCAAGTTCTATCTTCCCTTGCTCTAAGTAAGCTTCACCCAAATTGTAGTAGGAAGGCCAATGATTGGACTCGATCTGGGTAACCGTCTGCCATCCCACGATAGCCTCTTCGAGTTGCCCCCGGTGATAGAAGAAAGTGTTGGCCAAATTCCAATGAGCAGGCCAAAAATCAGGCTGAAATTGCACCGTCTTCTGCCATTGGTTGATGGCATCATCAAATTGGGAGCGCTGATAATAGGCATTGCCGAGATTGTTGTGGGCCTGCCAAAAACCATGCTCAGAATTGGCCGCTTTCTCCCACTCAGAGATCGCCTGGTCGATATTCCCGTGCTCGTAATGCATGTTGCCAATATTGTAGTGGGCCTGAGCGAAATTCGGATTGATCTCAATGCTCTTGTTCCACAGTTCCAAGGCTCCCTCGAGATCGCCTTTTTCAAGTTGAATGGTTCCTAAGTTGTAGAGAGCCACGGCAAACTGAGGGTCGAGCTCTAGGGCTTTCTCCCAGTGTTTGATCGCCTCTTCCTTGCGTCCTTTCGCATGAAAGGCGTTCCCTAGATTATAGTGAACCTCGGCAAACTGAGGGTTCAGCATGAGAGCCTTCTGCCATTCTTCAATGGCAGCATCGACCTTCTCTTGTTGGTAGAACCCGTTGCCCAAATTATAGTAGGCAGGAGCAAATTTTGGGTTGAGGACGGTAACCTTGCGGTACTCCTCGATAGATTGATCTATCTGACCTTGGCGATAATAGGCCGAGCCCATATTGTAGTGGGCCACAAAGTTGTTGGGATTCAACTTGACAGCCTTTTGGTATTCGTCGACCGCCTCACCGAGTTTCCCAAGACCATCCAAGGCCGTGCCTAGGTTGTTGTGGGTCAGGGCGTTGTAAGGATCCAAAACGGTGGCCTTGCGCCATTCCATGATGGCAAGGTCAAGCTTCCCTTGCTTGTAGTAGTTGTTGCCCAGAATATTGTGAAGTGCCGCCTCAGATGGACTGATGTTGGTCTTGTACAGGTCCTCAGGAACCTCTTCGGTCTGCAGCGACTTGATCAACTCAGAAACGCTCTGAAATCGCTCACTCGGGTCCTTAGCCATGCACTTCAACACGGCTTCCTCTACGCTTTGGGGGACCTTTCGATTGAATTCCCGGAGCGGTGGTGGTTGAGCGGTGAGGTGCTGCTGAATGACGGCGGGCAGGTTGTCTGCTAGGTAAGGCACTCGCCCGGCCAACATCTGATATAAGACGATTCCCAACGAGTAGATGTCAGCCCGCCGATCTACCTTTTCTCCTCGGGCCTGTTCGGGTGAGAAATAAAAACAACTCCCGATCATTTGGCCCGGCTGAGTCAGTGTCTGAGACATCTCAACCCAGGCGATACCAAAGTCGGCCACCTTCACTTTCCCCTCTTCAGTGACCATGACGTTGCCCGGCTTTACGTCGCGGTGAACGATCCCGTGCTGATGAGCGTAATCCAAAGCTTGAGCAAGCGGAATAAACAGTTCCAGAGCTCTGGCCACTTCCATAGGACCCTTGTGTTTCTCTAGATAATCATCGAGGTCAGTCCCGTTTATGAACTCAAAAACCAGGTAATAGATGCCTTCGTGCTCTGAGATGTCATAGATGGCCGTGATGTTCGGATGGTTGAGACGAGCTGCAGCTTGGGCCTCTCGCAAAAATCGCTCTTTCGCTTCGGGATTGCCTACCAACTGCTGTGACAGGATCTTGATAGCGGCCGGTCTATCTAAGAGCGGGTCATGCCCATGATATACGACCCCCATCCCGCCGCGACCAAGCTCTTCAATGATATGATATCGTCCGATGGTTGCGTTGATCATAGAACTCTAGGGGCTCGATTCGTGGAAATGAGGTCCTCCCCTTTCCGAACCTGGGGCGAATGGTTACCCAAGATCAAGTTGGGGCAAAGCTTTCTTAATTCGGTCAAAAATTTGGGGATTCCCAAGGGCTGAGTTTTTGGAACAGGGACGTGTCGAGCGTAGAGATCGGGATCGATATTGAGAGTTCTGAGTTGAATCATTTGCACGTCCTCGTCTTGGACAAAACGAACTAGAGCTTCAAACTCATCCTCGGCATCGATCCAGCCTGGCATCATGAGAAGGTTTAGGGAGACAAAAACCTCGGCCCGACGGGCGATTCGAATGGACTCTCGAAGAGCCTCAAAACTGTACCTTTTTGGCTGATAATAGGTTTCGTAACTCTGGGGAACACAGGAATTCGTCGAAACCCTCATGGAGTCCAATCCCGCATCGACGATCTTCTTGACTTGCTTCGGCAAAGAGGCGTTGGTGTTCAGATGGATCGTACCTCGATCGGCCAATGGTGAGAGTTTCGCCACGGCCTCGGAAATCAGATCCCCGGCCAAGAGCGGCTCACCTTCGCAGCCTTGCCCAAAAGAAAAAATGGCTCGAGGAGCTTTCAGATGGTATGCACCGAGTTCCATGATCTCTTTCAGAGTGGGCTTAAAGACGAAGCGCTCTTGAGGAGATGGAGGCAGATCCTCTGGCTGTAGGGAGATGCATCCCAAGCACTGGGCGTTGCAGGCCGGAGAAACGGTGACCGCTCCTTCCCAGCGATGATGGAAAACGTTTTGAGCATTATAACACCCGTATTCTAGAGCACAAGTTTGCAATTGCTGCAGAATTCGATTGCCTGGGAACTTGCTTTTCAAAGCCTCAATGTCTGCGGGGAGGTTGTCGTGATGATAAGATTGAGGTCGCCAGGTGGAACTCTCCTCAGTGCGGACGGCAGCACAAACCAGGTCGTCTCCTCGGGCGAAGACCGCGGTGTAGCCGAAAAACGGGAGGTATCGATCCCGGGCGTCCTCGAGTTTCTGATAGGCGGGCAGCAACGTCCGAGTGTATCCGGCAGGGAGTCTCACCGCTACCGCCGAGCCTTCTAGGGCCAGTAATTCACCCTCCCCCGTCCGCGACAAAGCGTTGCGGTCAGGAAGAAACTGAAGTTCGGAATCCTTAGGAAGGAGGACCAACTCCTCGTCCCTGGGTGGACGAAACTCGTTCCCGGTCCTGGCCAAGGGAACCAGGCCGGGAAGATCGGTGACGCTCCCATCCGAAAGGCCGATCAAGGGGACGAGAGGGGATGCTGCTCTTCCGGCTTTGCTCTTGCGACGGTCCGGCGCAGAAGACCTAGCAACTCGACCTCTCGTCCTTCTCTTGGTCATCGGCTGACCGCAGGGGTGTCCTTACCGAGGGTCATCAAGAACTCCGCGTTGCTCTTGGCTCGACGCATGCGCTCAAGCACCGCCTCAGTTGGCTCTTGGTTATCTCCCAACAAGCTCAAGGCGCGACGCATCAAGATGATCTTCTGCAGTTCCTCTTCGGTCAGCAGTTTGTCCTCGCGGCGGGTTCCCGACTTCTTGATGTCGATGGCCGGGTAAACTCTCTTCTCTGCCAACCTTCGAGACAAGTCAAGCTCCATGTTGCCGGTGCCTTTGAACTCTTCAAAGATCACTTCATCCATCTTGGACCCGGTTTCAATGAGAGCGGTGGCGATGATCGTCAGACTCCCACCATTTTCGATGTTACGAGCCGCACCAAAGAACCTCTTTGGGGTCCTGAGAGCTGCCGTGTCGAGACCACCACTGAGGGTTCGGCCCGATGGAGGGGTGATATTGTTATAGGCTCGACCCATGCGAGTCAAGCTGTCCAGCAGGATCACTACATCTCGTCCCATTTCCACCATGCGCTGGGCCTTTGCCAAGACCAGTTCGCTGACGTGGGCGTGATGCTCGGGAGACTCATCAAAGGTCGAAGCGATCACTTCTCCGTCGATGGAACGCTCCATATCAGTGACTTCCTCCGGTCGCTCATCGATGAGCAGAGCCATCAAAGTCACCTCGGGGTAGTTCTCCGTTATTCCATTGGCGATCTTTTTCAGAAGAATGGTTTTTCCAGCTTTCGGTGGGGCCACCAGCAGACCGCGCTGTCCCTTTCCAATGGGCGAGAAAAGGTCGATGATCCGACGAGAATAATCGTTGGTGGTGTCGCTCTCCAGAGTGTAGCGCTCCTCCGGGAAGATCGGCGTCAGTTGGTCGAAATGGGGCCGCTTGCGGGCGGATTCAGGGTCGGTGCCGTTCACTGTGGCGACTTTCAGGAGTCCATAGTATTTCTCACCGCTCTTGGGAGGTCGAACCTGTCCCAACACCATGTCGCCCATGCGCAGTCCGAAGCGACGGACCTGAGAAACCGAAACGTAGATATCTGAATGACTTGGCAGATATCGTCGCCCTCTCAGAAAACCGTAGCCCTCGGGCAAGATCTCTAGCACACCGCTGGCGTAGAGCAAGCCGCGTTTTCCACGGTTGCGCGACGAGTCGTCATCTTCGCCGTCTTCATCTCCTTCAGACTCTGCCTCTTCGGCGACCTCTCGGTCCTGATCCCGATCCTGATCGCGATCTCTGTCTCGGTCTCGTCCTCCCCGACGGCGGCTTCGGCGTCGGGACCGGCCACGCTCATCATCTTCTTCGGCCTCTTCGTCGGCCTCCTCGTCCTCGGCTTCCTCGGCGACCTCTTTGGTTTCCTCAGGCTCACGCTTTGAAGACCGGCGTGCGCGACGACGGCGAGGTCTTCGGTCATTGGACTCTTCGTCCTCGACTTCCTCACCGTCGGCGTCTGCCTGCACCTCTTCTGAAGGTTTCTCTGTTTCCGTTCGCCCCGAGCGGCGACGACTCCGGGAAGTCCTTCGGGTCTCTGAGTCTTCCGACTCCCCCTCGGCAACATCACTGCCGCCTTGAGTCTTGGTGGATGGTGCCACCGCCGCATCGCTCTCGAGGATCAAGGCGATCATGTCATCCTTGCGGAGCTTCTGAAAGCCCTTGAGACCAAGCTCTTTCGCCCTTTCCATAAGTTCGACACGATTGCAATTCTTCAAGCTGTCCAGAGTCAACTTCGCCATCAGCGATTCTCCTTTTTTTCACGGCCACACCTTATCAGGTGGGCTCAAAAATCAATGTATTAGGTGCATTCTCAGCCCTGTCACCCCTCCGGAAGTAGACTCTTGGAGCGATGGATTGCCCAAAGCCCTAGTCCGGCTAACAGAAGGAGAGACAGCGCCAAGACCGCGAGGTCTTGCCATCCACTTAGAGTCTGCCCGGCCAACATGGAGCGAGATCCTCGCTGCAAGTAAAAGGCCGGGGACAGAGATGCCGCTCGGGTCAAAACTTCACTCAGGTCCTGAAGGGCCAGAGGAATATAGATCACCATAAAGAGCGTGGAAGTGGCCGCATTGGCCGCCGACTGATTCGCGCATAGCAGACCCACCAGAACTCCCAGGGCCGCAAAACAGAGGCACCCGATCGCGAGATGGATCAGCAGCAACAATGAGGGGATGACGGCGTTTCCTAAGAGAACCGCCACGGTAGAGAGGAGAGCCAAGAATGCCCCGGCTCCAACCTTACCTACCCACAGTTCTACCATGCTGACAGGCGCTGTCAAGACCCCAAGCAGAGTTCTTTGCTCTTTTTCTTCAATTATTGAGGCCGAACAGAGCATCAGGGCCGACATGGCGGTGAAAACAATCCAACTGGGAAGCAGCCCCCTCTTCCAACTCCCACCCACCCCTTCGAAATCGGCCCCCTCCACGGAGACGTCCAGCGGAAGGTCCTGGGCGGCCACCGTCCGTCCTCCCTCCTCGAGCGCCCGAGCCAACAGTGTAGCTCGAACAGAGTTCGCG
>JBJHCR010000003.1:41383-47636 GCA_050486105.1 Vulcanimicrobiota bacterium | reverse complement strand
TTTCAGGGTAGGCAATTCGCCGTTGGCAATCTCTTCTGAAAGCTGGGAAGCAAGAACGATGTATCCGTCGATGCGGCCTTCCTTGAGGGCCAAATGGGCTTCTTGCTCGGTTCTCAAAGGAATCGTATTCAGGCTGTCCGAGGTTGACAGCACCAACCCTAACCCTTCAACCACGGAGCCTACAATTCCCAACTGCGGTCGAGCAAAGTCGCCCCGAGACGAAACCTGAACAAAAAGGATGCTACACAGAACCGGCCCTATAAGGACCAAAAGGAAAGTACTGTTTCGCAGCGCATCTTCAAACTCACGCCCGATCAGCAACAGGGGTTTCATAGGTTAGAGGGAGCTACTCTTCCAAATCGAGAGAATCATCCTCATGGTCTTCGGTTTCTAGCTGCTCTCGCTCGATCTCAGCCACTCGCCCCTCCTCCTTGAGCTTGTCCGCCCAAGCATAGAGTCCATCTGCACGGTTTCGGGGAACTTCAAGCAGAATGATTCGGGTGCTCGGCTTGTCGATTTCCTTCTCCCCTCGGACGACTTGAAATCCAATGTGCTCCTGGTTGCGAATCCGTTCTGCTACGCGATTGGCATCCGCCTTTTGGGTGTGAAATCCGCCGTAGTAGAGGTAGGTTTTGTCCCTACTGTAACTCAGTTCGGTGTGGCCCGACTGCTTCAAGACGGTGGCGATGGAATCTAGGAGTTCAGGCTTCTGAGGCCCGACAGCAACACGGTAGTCTGCTTCAACCAGAGCCTTCCTGCTGGCCTCTTTGACAATGGGTTCGTACCCTTGCGACTCAAAGTAGGAGGAGACATGCTCGACATCGTCGGGATCATCAGCCCAGACCACCAACTTGTCCTTTTCCCGCGAAGGAGGTTCAGACCCACTAAACTTAACGATGGCGAGAGCGGCAGCATCCAACACCAAGAGTACCGCTACCACCGCAATCAAAGCTCGCCGAACCATTGCCATACGTTACAACTCCACAATTTCTAATAGGATTCCGTTGAGAGACCCAAAGACATGCCAAAGAGGTCACTCTTGAGGGTTTACCCCAAAAGCCTCTTCCCCTCCTGCCCAGCAGTCCCTAAGCAATTGCTTTAAACCACCTTCTTTTTTCAGATCAAGCTCAGAAGGTTCTCCCGAGACCACGATGCGGCCTTGGTGGAGCACGGAAACCCGAGAGCACAGTGCCTCAACCTCGTCCAAGCGGTGAGAAGTGAGCAGCACCGAGCCCCCCTCTTCAACAAATTTTCTCAGATATAGGTGGAGCTCTTCCGTGGATTTGGGGTCCAGTCCGTCGGAAGGTTCATCCAACAGAAGAAGCTGAGGAGAGTGGACCGTAGCTCGTGCCATGGTTAGCTTTTGTCTGGTCCCGGTTGACAAATGCCGAACCTGGCGTTGGGCAAATTCTTGCAATCCGTGGGAGGCCAGATGGCGATCCAGATCGGTTTCCACGCCGTACAGGTCAGCGAAAAACTTAAGGTTTCTCTTCACCGTCAAGCGGCCATAATGACCGGCCCGAGCCAAGACCACGCCCACCTTCATCTTCCAGCCTGAACTCAAACTTGGATTTTCCCCAAAGACGGATATTCTACCCGATTCAGGCCGGAGAAAGCCGGTCGCCAACAAGAAGGTCGTGGTCTTCCCGCTTCCATTAGCCCCAATGAATCCGACCATCTCGCCTTCTCGAACCAGCAAGTTCAAGACCTTGATAACTGCGACTCCAGGATAACTAAATACGACAGAGTCTACTCCTAAGAGCGGTTCGCCCATAAAGGCGGCTACATATAGCCCCAGTCTTCTTCAAGTTGGGCGCGAAAAGCTCGATTGAGTCGGAGGGCTTCATTAACCTTTTCGTTGCCCTCCCACATCTGCAAGAGTGAAGAGTCCAAGACTCCCTGTTCAGCCTCCCCGTTGGCGAATAACTCCATGGAATCCATAGCTTCTTCAAAATCGAACATTCCCGTCATACCCATGTCGACCTCGTCGCTGTGAACTTGATAGTAGCCGGATTCCTTAACCATAATAACATACTCGTCTCGCATCTGTTCAAGCTTGAGCCGCATCGACCTAAGCCAGTCCGAAAAGCCTTCCCGACTCACCTTCCCATTCCGAACAGCCTCCACCTGACCCGCAAACTCATCATACCGGGCCGTGAAATCTTGATCGTGGGCCTTAGGTGGTATTGCCGGTGTGCCGTCAGGACCAGAGTCCGCCTCTAACGTCGCGGTGGCTGCGGTTGGCCCGGAGGAGCCCTCCGCAGACGGAAAAGCCTGACCACACGAATGGCATTCCTTCTTGCCCGGACTATTCGCCGCCCCACAGAAAAAACAGACCTGCATCCCTAACCCTTCCTTACTTGACGAGAGCCTTCAACGAGCCGGATCCTCGTCCCTTTACCCGAAACCCTGGAACCTAGAAAAAAATGAAGAACTTTCTGTATTGCGACAAGTCAGAGGCTGTGCGCCGAATCGCCCCGAGTCTAAACGAGGCCCTTTTTTTCGTTAGGGGAATTACAAATTTGAACTTCATAGTCATCGTGGGCCTATTTGCAAGAATTTGCAGTTCCCAGGGCGGAAAAAGGGCGAGTTTGGTGATGTGGGTTGAGTCGGCGCACGGCCTCTTCATTGCGAACATTCTCGCAATCTTCCGTTCTGCAAGATGAGCTGGCGCTCAGCAAATCTGGCCGCCTGAGGATCATGAGTTACCATTATGGTGGTCAAAGTCCGCCCAACATTTATCTGCCTAAACACTTCCAGAACTTCTTGAGTCGAAACCGCGTCCAGATTGCCGGTCGGCTCGTCGGCCAACAACAACTCCGGCAAGTTTGCTAAGGCTCGAGCGATCGCGGTTTTCTGCTTTTGTCCCCCGGAAAGAGTTCCCGTCAACTGGTCTCTTTCTTTCTCCATTCCAATCATACGCAAGAGTTCTCTGGCTCTCTGCCGAGACTCTGCGTGAGACATCCCAGCCAACTGCATTGGCAAAGTGATGTTCTCGAGGACCGAAAGGGCCGGCAAGAGGCGAAAATCCTGGAAAACGAAACCCAAATGACGCAGTCGAATCTTCTCACGCAAGGCCTCGCCATCCCTGGCCACATCGCGATCTCCCAACCAGATTTCTCCAAAATCCGGATAATCAAGGCAGCCCAGAATGTAGAGTAGTGATGTCTTACCCGCTCCCGACGGTCCGGTGATAGCCACGAATTGACCTGATGGTACTAATAGGTCCACCCCTTCTAGCACCTTGTTAGGTCGGGGGCCGCTATTGTAGAGCTTATGAACTCCCTTGAGCACAACCTGCACTGTTCACATCCCTTTTCTGAGCTGGGCCACTAGGTCAAGTCGACTCACCAAGAAGCACGGGATTATGGCACCCGCCAACCCAACGGCAAACGACAGACATAAGGCTTGCAGTAGCAAAGCGGGAGTGACCCCGGCCATGGGATAAGGGATCTCTAGAATGATACCTACGGCTCGATCTAACACTCCGGTGGCCAAATATCCGAAGAGAAGTCCCAACAAACCGCCTGTGACATTCAGGAAAGTCGCCTCGTAGAGGATGGTCAAGGAAACCACCCGACGGGAAGCTCCGAAAGCTCTGAGGGTGGCGTACTCCCCTAGACGTTCGTAGGTGGACATAAGCATGGTGTTCATGCTGGCGGTTACAGCGATCAGCACCCCCACCATAGAAACCGCTACTTGAAGTAGCCACCCGTATTTCAAGTAGTCCTTGGCAGCACTCTGATACTGCCGGCGAGTCAGCACCCGAGCACCTTGAGCCGCAGTCCTTAGCCCATCATCCTCGGTGGATTGCACATAGTGAGCCAAACGTGCTTCAATCTCATTCTTGATCTGTTCAGCCTGGGCTTCATTGCCCACGGTGAGCCAGAACTCGTGAACCCCACGCCTTTCGCGCTGGCTTTGAAAAGCTTCCAGAGGAGCCAACAGCATGAAATCTAGGAAACCTGCATTGCCCATTTGTCCGGCCACTGTGAATCGTACTTCGTCAATGAGGAGCACTCCACCCAAGAGGGCTTCCTCCACATCTCGACGCAGTCCACGGCCGACCCATAAGCCCCATTCAGTTTTGGTCAGTTCAGGATCCGAGCCAGCCTGGTCCTCGGGAAATGCGACATTCGGCAACTGAGCTCCCTTAAAGACGATTGAAGCATCACTCAGAGGCAAGGCCAAGACTGGGATGACCGATCTCGGAGCATCGTAGGCTGTTCTGATCACCGGTGTCACGGACCTTACCCCATCCACTGATTCAAGGATCTCTCGAAGTTCTATGGGGAGCAATAAACTGGCTCCACCTCCGACCGACAAGGGACTGGTAGGAAGCATCGACGAGCGGCTCCCAGTGACATAAAGATGGACTTCTCGACTTCCCAACTCTCTCTCTACCCGAGAAGTGAAGCCAGTGGCCAAAGAAACCAGTGCCACGAAAGAGCCGATAGCCAAGACAACTCCCACCAGAGTGAGCAGGCTTCTCTCCTTGTTACGGAGGACGTTCCTAAAAGCGAGGCTGGCAATCACGGGTCAACCTTCACCTCGCAGCCAGGAACAGAGCCGGTCAGTGGCCCATGTATTTATGACAACCTCAGTTGGCAGCAAAGCTCTTCTGCCCATATCCACTCCGTGAGTGAGCACCTCAAATTCAGCCACAGAATGAGCATCAGTGTTGATCGCAATAGGGCAACCGCATTCAATGGCTTGCCTCAGCAAGTCTTCACTGAGGTCCAACCTCCAAGGGCTGGCATTGATCTCTACAGCCACTCCCTGGTCAGCACAGGCTTGAAAAACTCTCTGCCAATCTGCCTGATAACCAGGTCTACGGGTGATGACTCGACCGGTGGGGTGAGCCAGAATCTTGACTTTCGGGTGCTTGACAGCACGGCAGATGCGCTCCGTCATTTTGTCTGGTTCAAGGGAAAAATGGGAATGCACAGCGGCCACTGCATAGTCTAATTGCTGCAAGATCTCATCAGGATAATCCAGAGTTCCATCCTCGAGGATATCGCATTCGTTGGCCGCCAAGATAGTGATCTCTGGACGACTCTGTTGCAGCATCCGGACATCCTCGACTTGCCTCATCAGAGCCTCAATGCTCAATCCTCCGGCTACGGTGAGCGAACGAGAATGGTCCGTAACTCCGAAAAATCGGTGACCTCTTCTGACCGCTTCAGCCACCATCTCTTCCAAAGTGTTCTGACCATCCGAGGCCGTAGTGTGAGCGTGAAGATTCCCTCCAATAGCCTCCAAGGACAACACTTCCTTGGGCATCTCAGTCCACACACTCTGTTGATGCCTGACCTCCGGGAGTAGCCACGGTAGTCCAAGACTCTTGAGAACTTCTTCTTCGCTCCCCTGACCCTGGTGAAAGTCTTCATTGCTCGAGGCCCTGAGAAAATCGAGATACTCGTCTGGACCTGTCGTCTCCAACAGCCAACGGCCTCTCGAGGAAACGGTTGAAAGGGAAAAAAAGACAGGACAGCCTGAGGGATGGACAACGGTATAAGGCTCTGAGCTCTCGCGAAACTCAAGGTCAGTGGCCTTCAACCGCGAAACCAATTCCTGCTTGAGTTCGTTGAGGTCTTCTCCGACCAGCAAAACCTCCAGCCTCTCTGCTCGGGGCTCTTTGCGACGAACGGCCCCCACCAAATGGCACTCGGTGCACCGGGATTCGAGCGCCGAGACTAAGGCTTGCCCCCATTCCTCCAAGCTGTCCTTGCGAAAGTCCCTGGGAGTTCGCAAGAGCCGCTCGACCTCGGACGAGAGCTTGGCGCTGGACTTCTCAGTGAAGCCTTTGAGAGACGCCACGCGGCCGTCGGCGAGAGCATCCCGCAAAGTCAGAAGGTCTCTCACCCCAAGGTCACGGTACAACTGCAGGCATTTCTTGGCTCCCAGGCCCGGGACCCGATTCACCTCTATCAGACTGGAAGGAATCTCGCCTCGAAGCTCGTCAAGGTCTTTCCAAGTTCTGTGCTCTAAGAAACTCTGAAGGTTCTCAGAAATGGCTTTACCAATCCCTGGAAGGTCGGTGAGCGAACCTGCGCTCAAGATTTGGTCGTAAGGCTGAGCGAGTTCATTGAGCACCTGGGCTGCTTTATGGTAGGCCCTGCTCTTGAAGAAGCTTTCGCCCTTCAACTCCATGAGACTAGCTTGCTCAAAAAGGGCTTGGGAGGCGCACTGATTTAAGGAAAAAAGGGGGCTGGCAGCCTCCTCTTTAGAACTCACGATGCGTCCATGTTTC
>JBJHCR010000003.1:19348-41373 GCA_050486105.1 Vulcanimicrobiota bacterium | reverse complement strand
TTCCAGTTCAATATCCTTGAGGGCGCTCCCAAAAGTAATCTCTTCTTTCAGAGCCCCCAGGCTAAAACCGCTTTCCTCTTCGTCGATGGGAGATGGGCTTGCCTGTTGGAAACCAGTGGCCACCACGGTAATCCGAATTTCGCCTTCCATGCGGTCATCCTGGACCGAACCGAAAATGATCTGGGCCTCGGGGTCCACCGCTTCGGAAATGATTCTGGCAGCTTCGTGCAACTCGATGAGTGTCATGTCTTTGCCACCAGTGATATTGAAGAGGACTCCGGTGGCTCCATCGATGGAAGCTTCGAGCAGAGGTGATGAAATCGCCGCCCTGGCAGCTTCCACCGCACGGTTTTCACCTGAGGCGATACCGATACCCAAGAGCGCCGAGCCGGCGTCGGCCATAATGGTTTGCACGTCTGCGAAGTCGACGTTGATGCGCCCTGGCACGGTGATGATCTCAGAGATGCCCTGAACACCGTTTCTCAGAACATCGTCGGCCAAACGGAACGCCTCGGAAATGTTTTCTTTCTCGCTGACGATCTTGAGCAAGCGATCGTTAGGAATAGTAATGATCGTGTCGACCTTATTCTTCAACTCAGCGATACCTTGCTCTGCCATTTGCATTCTGCGTTGACCTTCAAAGGAAAACGGTTTCGTAACCACCGCAACGGTCAGAGCTCCAGCTTGCCTGGCTAACTCCGCCACGACCGGGGAGGCTCCGGTCCCGGTACCTCCACCCATCCCAGCAGTGATAAAAACCATGTCTGCCCCGTCCAGGGCCTTGAGTACTTCATCGGCGTTCTCTTCGACCGCTTTGCGCCCAATCTCAGGTGCGGAGCCTGCGCCTAGACCCCTAGTCACTTGGGAACCAATGTGGATTCTCTGGTCGGCGTCACAGAGGAAAAGGGCCTGAGCATCGGTGTTGATAGCAATGAACTCAACCCCTCCGAGCCCTTCTTGGATCATTCGGCTCACCGCGTTACACCCGGCACCACCGACTCCGATCACCTTGATTCCAGCGAAATGCTCGAGTTGATGGCGGGTGTCCGGAGATGGAGTCGGTACGGATTTGGGAGCCGCACCTCCTGCTGGAGCAGCAGGGGGCTTGGCGGAAACAGAAGCGCCGCTCTGGGCAGCCCTCCCTCTGGCAGGGGCAGGCTTGGTCGGCAGAGATGGAGAGGATGCCGTGGGGGGCAAGGGCTCAAGGCTCGGCTCAAGACTCGGTTCTACCGACTTCACCGAGTGGTCTTTGCTCTCTCCACTGGACGCACCTACTAATTCTTCTTCCATCCCTTACCTCTTCCTCGCCATTTTTTTGACTGGGCCCGTTTGCCGATGTAGACTGCTGCCAACTACCGAACCAGCGGCCCAGAATCCTTCTTCCAGGGTTCCACAATTCTGAAACTCACCTCTTCTAGCGAAACCCCTGGTTTTCTCTCTTCCATCCAAGCGTCCAAAATCTCTGCCACCACCGGCACCGCGACCTCTCCACCATAGCCCCCCGAACCCTCAAAAAAGGCTAGGGCAACCACTTCAGGAGCCTCAGCAGGAGCCCAGCCGACGAACCAAACGTGGTTCAGTCCCTCGGGGTTATCCTCAGTGGTGGGCGCCTCCGCAGTACCTGTCTTTCCTGAAACCTCCAGACCCGGCAAATCGACACCAGTGGAGGTTCCATAAAGTACGGCACCCCGAGCACCGTTCCAGATCCTGCGGAGCGAAGGTCTCAGGGAAACGGGTTGAACAGCGTGATCCTGTGATTGTTTCAGTAGACGGGGCTGAAGTGGTCGATCGCAGAGCAGACGAGCGACTCCGACTGCCAGTTGAATGGGAGTTACCAGGAGATAGCCTTGGCCGACCCCCAAATTGGCCGAGTCTCCATCGTACCAGGGTCTCTCAAACTCTCTTTCTATCCAGGCTGGAGTAGGCAGCAGGCCAGGCAGCTCTCCAGGGAGGTCCAGGCCCGTTGGTTGTCCGAATCCCAAGGCTTGAGCTCCACTGAGTAGACGCTCGGGTCCCAGGCGCACAGCCAGGTCATAGAATACCGTATCGCATGAATAAGCCAAAGCCTCTTCGAAGGTCAAGGCCCCATGCCCCGTGGTGACGAAGCAATGAAAGACGGTTTCACCTATAGTCTGGCTTCCGCTGCAATGAAAGCCCTCGGCCGCCCATTCGGGTTTTGCTTCCAGCACGGACAGGGCAGTCACCAGTTTGAAGGTGGAAGCTGCCGGATACAAGCCGGCGATGGCTCGGTTGATCAGAGGAGCTGTCGGGTCGTTCAGGAGCTCACCGAGCTTGGCGTCGCTCGCCAGGAAGAGCGTTGGAGAATAGCTCGGACGACTGGCCATGGCCAAGATTTCTCCGCTCGGTATCTCCATCGCCAGAGCGACGCTGGGGGCCTCCGGTCGTCGATCTCGCTTCCCTCTCAGCCGGTCGGAGGCCTTGCTTAGGGCCTGCTCTGTGCGCTTTTGAATCTTGAGGTCTAGGGCCAGATGAATATCTCGCCCTTCGCGAGACTGAGTTGCGGACAATAAGCCTAAAGGGAGCCCCTGAGCGGAGACCAAGACCTCTCGGAGACCCGGAACACCCGACAATACCTCGTCGTACTGGGCCTCTAATCCCTCGACTCCTCGAACGCCTCGCCCACCTCCAGCAGACGGGGTCGAGTCTTGCACATAACCGAGGACGTGTCCGGCCAGATTGCCGTGAGGATAGGACCGGGCCGAAGCTTCACTGAGCACCAATCCGGGGTGCAAACTGGTCACTTCGGATACCGCTGCCAGCCGGTCATGGGGAATCCGGACTCGTCCCTGGGCCAGCAAGTTCCGAACCGAATCAAGACCGAGGACCCGCTCAAGCTCGGATAGGAACTGTCCGGATAGGTCGAGTTCCTCCACCAAGCGCAAGATAAAGATCGGTCTGTGGTCGACCAAGACCCGGCCTTCGCGATCCAATATGCGCCCCCGGCGCGGCGGCTGATGAGTGTTTTGGATCTGCTGAGCTCGAGCCAATCTGGACCAGGTCTCGGGAGCACCATCTTGGAGAGTCCAAACTCTCGAAAGGACACTCAGGTAGATCAAGCTCAGCACGACCACCGTCAGGCCGATTCGTCGATTACTTCGGGCTTTCAAGTCGGACTCTAACACCGAGGCCTCCAAACTCTGAAGACGAGCAGAAAGACCAAGACAAAGACAGTGTTCGATAAGACCTCAGCCCAAAGGCTCCCGGCAAGCGTCCAGCCCGTCAGAGTCGGAAACTCCAAACTTGATGGTAACACGGAATAGGTCAACTTCACTCCAATCCTCATTAAGGACACCAGGGCGGCCGCCGCTAAGACACTTGACCACATAGTCTCTCGACGAGGCTCGGTCAAGCCCGACCAAGACAGCATGACCCAGGCTGGCCACCCGGTCAAGTAAAGCCAAAGCGGTGACACACCCGTCCACATCGAGGTCCAGAGAATCGAGATCACCCACGCTGCTAGGGACAGTCCAAGACGGGCCCCCGAGACGCTCAAAACGAAGGCCAGGCAAAGGCCGGCATCTCCGGCCGGAGCACAGAGCAATCCGTCGTGAGCCCAGCCGATCCAGACGATCCAAGACAGGACGGCAAGAGTGGTCAACAGAGCGAACCCAAACAAGCTCCCTTCGGTCCGAGATTCACCTTCTAATGCCACCACAATAGGACCTGTCCTGGAGTGGCTCGAAGCAACGTCTCGGCCATCTCACCACGTTCATCCTCAATCACGGCAACCGGGAGACCTTCGACAAAAAGATGGCCACTTCCAGCGGTGGAGACTAAGGTCCCCCGGGAACTCACAGCCACCTTGTCTCTTTCGAGAGGCCGCAAACGGAAACGTGGACCGCCGGTGCCTTCCAAGAGATAAGGAGTCAATACGCCACCAACGTTGACCGCCAGTTGCGTGGTGGGTGCAGTCAATAATTGCACCTGTCCCAGAAACTCCTCGTCCTCATCGAGCCCCTCAGAAGAACCCAGACTGGAAATCTTAGACGCCTCTAGGACCCCTATGAGCCCTTCGGGAGTCATTACCAGGGCCGAACCTTCAGGCATTTCGCTAGTCAATCGAAAACGAACCCAGATCGAGAGCCACCAGGCCTCGGGTTCCCGCCGTATAACCGTCGCCACCGCGGTGCTCCCAGAAAGTCGTCCCCTTAGGGACAAGAGTTGGCTCAGTCGTTGATTCTGTTCTAACAACTCTGAGTTCATGGAAAAAGTCGAAGGGCCCTCAGCGGTCCGCCACGCACCTCCCAAGAGCCTGACGACTGCCGTTCTCGCCATCGAAGCCAAGTCTGAGGTTCCAAGGAAACCCTCCGGAACGAGCAAGAACGAAATGAGCATGGCTCCTAGAAGCAGGATACTCACCTTGACCTCACCTTTCATCTGACGAGTCCTAAGTCGCCGGCATTCTGCTCCCTAGCCCAATGGGGAAGAGTTCTGTCGATCGCAAGCTGCCAACCGTGGTCCGAGAGTTGCCGCCAAGGGTCCGCTTCAACCCGACCAAGAATCTTGAACGCAATCTGAGCCTGCAACTCGTTCCAGCGGCTCCTGGCTTTGGAAGCGAGCAGCCAATACTGCTTCATATCGAAGTCGACCTTGGTGGGCAACCCAGAATGCAGTTGCCGACCTGCCACCTGAGACTCGGCGGTCCGCCTTTCTGAAAAAAGTAAGGCCGTCGCCACCAACTCTGAAACTTCTAAGGAGTGAGCGTGACGCAATCGGTGCTGAAGGTCACGCACCAAAGTTCGGGACCCCAAACTGGGTTCCCCGCCCTCCACTTTGACCTCGTCCCCTTCCAGGGCCAGCCACCTCAACTCGTTTAAGCGAAGTTCGAGAACAAGGATTTTGGAGAAATCCCCCGGCCCGGAGATGGCCTGGAGAACCTCGCGATGCAGAGTCCTAAGATAGAGTGGCTCTGCCAAAAATCCACAGAGTTGCCAGCCACCCTCATCGAAAACCTCTTGCCAAACTTCGCGTTCCAAATCGCTTGAAGTGGACAGCCCTACTACCACCCTAGGACTTCGCGAAGATTTTAGGTGGTGTACCACCAACTGTTTCAAGAATTCTCGAACCACCCCAGGCTCGCCGGGATAGCCCAAGGGAAAGAGCGCGATTGGCGACCGTCCCCTCGAAAGCCATGCTTGAGCGTGAGCTCCCCACACAGGGTCGATGGATGCATCCTCCCCGAGCAAAGCCCAAGCTGGAACCAATACCGCCGTCCAGGTTGAGTTCCGAGCTTGTCTCCAGGCGAATTCCAATTTGTCGTCGACCACCCGAAGCAAGACCTCTATAGAATCGGCAACCCTGCTGAAATCCCCCCCGGTCAGAATACCCGTGCGTTCAGCCATCAGCAGTCCGAGTCGAACAGTCATGCGGATAACCCGCCCTCTGCAAAAGTCTCCAGACCGCATTCAGGGGTAAACCCATGACATTGAAGTAGCAACCGTTCAGCTTGGCAACAAATAGCCCCCCATGCCCTTGAATCCCGTAACCGCCAGCTTTATCATAGGGTTCCGAGGTGGCTGCGTAACTCTCGATCTCACCTTCGCTCAAGTCATCGAAAGTCACCCAGGTCAGGCATTGTTGCTCGAAGACTTCAGACCCGGTCTTCAGCCAAAGAGCGCTGACCACCCCGTGACGCTGACCAGAAAGGAGTTTCAAGAACTGCTTGGCCTCCTGGACACTGTTCGGCTTGTCAAGGATTTGATCACCGATAAAAACCACCGTATCCACGGCCAGCACACCCCAGTATGGCTCGACTGCCGATGTCAGCCCGTCCTCTGTCGCCTTGCCCTTGATGGCAGCACGAAGGGCTGCCACCTTCTGGGCCTCGTGACCCCTACCCAAGGCTGAGACAGCTTCCTCCACCCCAGGGTCCGAACCTTGAACAAAAAATGGCACACCCAGACGTTCCAGGAGCTCTCGACGACGCGGAGAATGGGAGGCCAAACAAAGCGAGGGTGTTGACGCATAGGGCTTCATGGCTCCCGAGTTTAGCCCAGGCCCAGCCCCCGGTCAAGGAGAGATGCTTCGTGAAAGATTGTCCCGATCTCACCCGATTGAGTCCGCAAGAACGATCGGATTTTTGGAAAGAGGCTGAACCCAGCAAGCTTCGTCGGCTTGGTGATCGGCTGCTGGCAGAATCGCTGCCGGGTAATCATTCAGAGCAGCCTCGGGAAGAACTTGCCAAACGATCCCTTGACTCTCGCCTCAAAGCGGGCCTGAATTTGGAGGAGGCTGCTGATTATTTGGGTTTGACCCCTGAAATAGTGCAAGCCTGGGAAGAGGATCGCGTGCACCCTCCGAGCTCTCTGCCACTCATCTGGGAGAACTTGAAAACCAAGTCCACGCTCGAATCTTGAATTTTCAAGTGCTCTTGGCTGCCATTCCCTTCACGCCGCCTCCACCAGTACACTTCCTCGGTCCATTCTGGGTTTCCGCCCACGGATTGGCTTTCATGACCGGGGCGCTGGTCTGCTACTTTCTCACTCGAAAGCGCCTTTCTAAGGAACTCTCCGCCCAAATCGAGGATTTTGTCCCATTCATGGTACTCGGTGGATTGATCGGGGCCCGATTCGCCTACGTACTGATCAGCCCTGGGACTTGGAACCGGCCCGAGACCTGGTTGGCTTTCTGGGAAGGTGGGATGGTCAGCTACGGAGGGTTGATCGGAGGCCTGATAGGATTGCTGTGCACTCTGAAGTACAAGAACCAACCGATCTTACTGTTCCTGGACGCTTTTGCCCCTCCCGCTCTGATCGGTTGGGGGATCGGTAGGCTGGGTTGCCTGTTGAGTTGGTACGGTGAGCACGGGACGAAAACATCCGTACCATGGGCCTTTCTGGTGGATGGCGAAGCCCGGCATCCAATCATGCTTTATCTGAGCCTATCCCTGATAGCCTGTGGCTTGATACTCTTGATGCTACCGAAACGAGAGGCAACAGGTCAGACTGCCGGCTTGGCCCTAGCTCTGTACGGAGTCGTTCGGGCAATCTTGGAAACGTGGCGAGACTACGATCCCCCTGAACTTTCGTTAGCCTCGCAATCGGTATGCGCCATTCTCGTTCTCATCGGTCTCGGTTTAGCGAAAAACGTCAATCCAGGAAAAAGGAACCGCGCTCGACTGCAGAAAGATAGTCTCGGAGACGTAAAGGTTGGATAAAGAGAAACTCGTTCAAGAGTTCGCCTCTCTGCTCACTTCCGTAGATCAAAAGCAGAAGGAAGAAGAACTCCCTGAAGACGGCTGGGTCGAAGATTGGTCCGAGCCCCTGGAAAATATTCCCGGAGGCACGATCGATTCTTTCAATGATTATGATGAGGTCACTCTAGAAGATGGACGTATTCTCAGGCGATACAGCAATGGGGCCGTCAGAGTCGAGAATCCCATCAGCGGCGTGATCCAAGAGGAACGGGTCGATGGGTCCATGGTCATCTCTCTTCCTGATGGGAAAGTCTTGTTCCAGGAGTTTCGAGGAGAACCCCTCTTGCTCTACGACACGGAAGTCGGAGGTGCCCCAGGCTTGGCTCGCGTGTCTTCGGCTGTCCTTCCCGGTGAAACCCAACAACGCTTTGTTTTTCATTTCCAAGACGGCGAAGTTGCGCACTTGGTCGAACTTGAATCCTTGAGATACTATCGATTGAGAAGGGCGTAGAGATACCAGGTGTCGGACCAAGCAGCAACCGAAGAGGACGGACCGGGCAAGGTCTCTATCGGTGAAGCTCTGGAAGCCATTCGCTCCGGAAAACAGATTGCGGTTCCTCAAAAGGCCCTCTCGGCAAAACCAGCTCGCCGGATGGGCAAGGCCACCGCGGCCTTCTGGGTACGCAACCTACAAGAGAGCGTGCAAAGGCGCATGGATATGCTTTACGACACCATACGCGACGACCCTGGCGCCATGGCTCAGATGAAACGACGCGACTTTTTTTCCAGCGAAAGGTTCGCCATACCTCTAGATGCCATCACCGGAGTAGTAGAAGTTTCCCCCGGTGAACCTCCTCCTCCCCCGAGGCCTCTGGCGACCTTTTCCGACCTCGACGGTGTGGACCCCAAAAGCACATCCTTGGACCAGGTTTCGAAGAGTGGCGAGGTGAGAACCAGGGCTCTAGCTGAGGGCGAGTTTGCTGATCGCCATCAGCAATTGGAAAAGCTAGATCTCTCGGGTCACCTGCAAACCCCGTCCGCACCTCCCCCGCCACCTGCCCAGGGTGGAGACCGCTTTGCTCCCAGCAGCACCTTCGAAACGGGGCGTTGGATCATTGAGGAGATAAGGGCTGCTCCTAAGACTCGAGGAAAGAAACTCAAGGTTAATCCGCTCATCCGCAAAATGTTCGAGAAACGGGGGGAAGAAGAATAACGATTTTGTTAAAAAAATGAAAACAAAGGGGTATTTTGTCCCAGTCCTGCTAATATAGGAAACGAGATGCGCTCAGATCGAGCCTGTTTACCGCCCGGCGGTAAGGTGCGCATCATCAAAGTCACAAAAAAGAGGGAGAGTCATTATGATTCAAGGTTTCAATCAAGGTTTTAATCCCTGGCAAAGTCCATTCCCAGCTTCTCCGCTGAATCTGGGAGGATTCCAGCCAAACTTCGGCTTCCAAGGTCCTCAAGGAGTTCCTCATCAGCAGCAACAGATGATGTTTATGCTGCAGAACTTCATGCAGGCCCTACAAGCCCTATCCCAAGGATGGGGACAGTTCGGAGGCCAACCGCAAGGCGGCGGCCAAGTTAACGGAATCGGCGGCGGCGGCTACGGCGGTGGCCAAGTCGGCGGTGGCGGCGGCTACGGTGGTGGCGGCGGCGGCGGCGGCTACGGCGGTGGTCAAGTCGGAGGCGGCGGCTACGGCGGTGGCCAAGTCGGCGGCGGCTACGGCGGTGGATTCCAGGGCTTCCAGCCCCAGCACACCGACACCTTCGGCTTCCAACAGTACATCAACGCTGTAGACCAGAACGGTAACGTCAACGCCAATAAGATCAAAAAGGGGGCCGACGGTAACGACGTCCCTGTCGCCGAACAAAGACGGCGAATCATTGAAGGTTACAGCGCCGAGTTTTACGCCGGACAACGTATCGAGAGCGCTGAAGAGATGAACCGCTACGCAAACATTGTAAATCGCGACCTGAACAGCCCCGATCCTAGAGCGAGAGAAGCAGCCCAATTCTCCCTGGTGGCAGCCTCGTTTAAGAACGGTGGTGGAAACTACGACAACGCCCAGTTAGCCAAGGTTCTCAAGGAGACCGGCAATGAGGACTTGACCAAAGGAGGCGGAGTCGGCGACAAAGACGTCCAGACTCTGGGAGCCGTATCGCTGGCGATCAAGCGAGGCACCCTGAGCCTTGGTCAAATTTTCGGTGAAGACGGAAAGGACATCCTCGGCGGAAACTCGATCACCGCTGGCGATAAAGTCAAGTACGACGCCGCAATTCAGGCCGTTTTAACTGGAAACCTCGGTGCTAACATCGCCGATGTCAACAACAACACCAAACCCGAGAATTTCAATCTCGGGACTTCCGGTCTAGTCGGAAACGCTGGCAATGCCGGTAACGCTGGCAATGCCGGTAACGCAGGCAATGCCGGTAACGCAGGCAATGCCGGAAACGCAGGCAATGCCGGAAACGCAGGTAATGCCGGAAACGCAGGTAATGCCGGAAACGCAGGTAATGCCGGAAACGCAGGCAATGCTGGCAATGCCGGTAACGCAGGCAATGCTGGCAATGCCGGTAACGCAGGCGGAGCTGGCGGATATGGCGGTGGCGGAATCGGCGGTGCTGGTGGCTACAACCCCTACGGCGGATTCCAACCCCAACAACCCTTCGGACCCTCACCCTACAACGGCATGAACCCCTCACACGCCTTTGGTCTCAACCCCTTCATGGGTGGCGGCCAGTTCGGTGGAGACCCGATGCAGCAGCTCATGCAAATGCTGATGCAGTTGATGCAGGCTCTGGTTCCCGGTGGCGGAGGATTCCCCCCTCCCTTCAACCCCTACGGCGGCGGCGGTGGAAACTTCGGTAACGTAGGCAATGTCGGTAACGTAGGAAATGCCGGAAACGCCGGTAATGCTGGAAACGCCGGTAATGCTGGTAATGCCGGTAATGCTGGAAACGCCGGTAATGCCGGTAATGCCGGTAATGCTGGTAATGCTGGTAATGCTGGAAACGCTGGTAATGCCGGTAATGCCGGTAATGCCGGTAATGCCGGTAATGCCGGTAATGCTGGAAACGCTGGAAACGCTGGTAATGCCGGAAACGCCGGTAATGCTGGAGGCTATGGTGGTGGTGTAGGCAACGCAGGAGGATACAACCCCTTCGGTTACAACCCCAACCCGTATGGAGGTGGCGGCGGCTACCAACCTCAGCCCTACCAACCTCAGCCCTATCAGCCGGCCCCGGCCCCTTACGTTCCCCCGGCTCCCCAGCCTCCACCCAAGAAGGGCGGATACGCCTAGGACTCAAAGGAGTCTCAAACTCGCTAGGCTCTACACCTAGCCCCAAATGACTCTCGCTTGTGACGAGAAGGCCGCTCTGGCTCGGAGCGGCCTTCTTCCTTTTGGGCGGCAAAGGTTTGAGCGTTAGGGATGAGTTCGGGCTAACCGGAGAAACTGCGATCGACTACCTCAGGTCCTCGAGGAATTGAGGGTAGAATATCTCAAGAAGGCGCTCCTAGAAATGGCCGATTCAATCACAGCCCGTGTTCATTGGAATTAGGCTCGCTGATCCGGCCTGGTCGAGGCCCCTCTCAGTAAGGAGTACCTTCAAGCCCGGGGCATAAGCCGATCGCTTTAGTTCGCTTCGTAGCTCTTGAACTTCAAGGTGCTCGCAGCGCTCCAGGCCAGGGTTAATCCCCAGGCTTGAAGGTTCTCTGGAGCGCTGAGCAGATGATGCAAGGTGTCCTCAAAGCGATCTCCCCACCAGGCGCTGAGCAGTAGGATAGAGGTACACGAAGCCACGATGGTCAACCAGCGACGCTCAAAAGTCATCCATCCTACGGCCATCAAAAAAACTCCCAGATAGAACGAAACCGTAATCACCCCTAGGAGATGTCTATTCCCTAATTTTAGCAGAGCTTCGAAACCAAGGTTGGGCAGCAGACCCACCAAAACGAATGAGACACTCACCAAGACCGTGAGAGTCAACATGGCAATTCGGGATCCGGACAGGAATGCCGTGCACCATTGCCTGCTCTGACTCAATCTTGTGATGACAAACCTGAACATATCCATCGAGGTGGAAGATCGGACCGCCGGACGCTCCGTTCCGGTGGGATCGAGGAATATTATCAGCGCCTCCCATCCCAAGATCAGATAGAGAATTGTGGACATTGGCCCAAACCAAACCATGAGAACGATGTTGAGTTGATCATTGCCCACCAATTGCAGCAGGTAAGCGGCCAAGTCCGCTCCAAGGACCACTAGAAAACTGAGAAAAAAACCTCGACTATCCTTCACTTCACGGTCTCTCATCCTGTGGTCCTCAATCCTGCAGCAACCCCCTTGATGGCTATCCTCATGAGGATCGGCCCGCTGGTATTGCCTTCTTTTGACAGGTCAAAAGCTCTCAATTGGATCAGGTTCAAAGGGTCAACATAGGGATTGCGCCTACGAATAGATGCCCCCAGCCAGGGTATAGAGCCCAAGATTTCGTCCTCCTGGGTAACTCTGAGCACTTGCTCCACCGTCAATCGATAGTCGCTCTCTATCGCTTCCCACACTTTCCACACTTCCTGGTCGTGGCGTTGTCTTTCAGCATAGGCTACAGCGATGCCCATGTCGGCCTTGGCTAGAGCGAGAGAAGCATTGCTGATGAGAGCCTTGAAAAAGCTCCACTCCTGAAACATCGCTCTCAACTCGTTAAGATTCGCCTGAGCGATAGCTTTTCCAAGCCCAAACCAAGCTGGCAAAAGTATGCGGGCTTGAGTCCAGGCAAAGGACCAGGGAATGGCCCGAAGACCCTCGATCGTCGGCTCCGACACCCGCCTTGATGGTCGAGATCCGATTGGGAGCTGCTCGATCTCGGCAATGGGAGTGACCTCTCGAAAAAACCTCAGAAAGCCTGGGCTCGCCAGGAGTTCTCGGTACTGTCCTCGAGAACTCTCAGCCATCTTGTCCAATAGGGGAGCATAGCGGTCAGCCAATCGCTCATTGTCTTCATGCTCTGGTTCATGCAGAGAAAGTTGTGCCCAAGTCAATTGCTCCAGATGACGATAAGCGATAGCCGGGTCGTCATAGCGCTCAGACAAGACCTCACCTTGCTCCGTGACCCGAAGGCCCTCCTTGGCGACCTTAACCGGGAGTGACAGGATAGAGCGTGCAGCTGGCCCACCTCCTCGACCGAGAGACCCGCCACGTCCGTGAAAAAAGAGGAGCCTGAGACTATGTCGCTCAGCTGCTTCGGCAAGTTGGCGCTGGGCCTGATATAGATTCCAATTAGCAGAAAGAAACCCACTGTCTTTGGTGCTGTCCGAATACCCGATCATCACCATCTGCTGGGAGCCGGCGTCTTCGATTCTCTGACGATATCCTGGGTGCGCCCATAGGTCTTCCAAGATCTTAGGTCCGTTCTGGAGGTCGTCTACGGTTTCGAGCAATGGGACTAGGGGCTGTTGAAGTCCCGGTGCAAACGTTTTTTGCAACCAGAACAACCCGAGGATATCCGAGGCGGCTCTAGTCATGGAGACTATGTGGGCTCCCAACCCTTCTCCCTCTGTCCGGTCGGTGTAGCGCTGCAGCACTCCGAATAGGTCCACCACGGTTTGAGTTTGCTCGCTCCATCCTGAGCTTGAAAGAGGCACGGAGGTCTGGAGTACCTGAGCCAAGATCCGAAGGCGCTCGGCTTCTGAGAGATTGAGATAGTCTGGAGCAAGTCCAACTTCGGCTAACATGTCAGCTACAGCTCTGCTATAGACATCAGAGTTCTCCCGTATATCCAATCGAGCAGTGTGAAAACCGAATACCTTGGCGCAAGCAAGCCAATCTTGAAGCGCTGGCTCGGTCAGGTTGCCGCCACCTCTGTGACACTCCACGGCGCGAGCCAAGGTCTCAAGGTCTTCGACCAATTCGCGACTGCAGCGATAGCTTGCCGAACCTTCCCCTTGAGTTTGCTCTAGACGCCAATCGATCAGAGCTAGAAAACGCCGGTAGACCTCCTCTTCGGGAAATCCGTTCAAGCGGTTGGTCAAAGCTGGGTGGGACTTCAGCTGAGCCTCTAATCGCTCCATCAAGTGCGCATCGAACTGAATCCTAACCGCCGATTGAGTCAAGACTTCCCCGAGGTCTCTCGCCATCTTTCGATGCTTGCGCAAGGTGTAAGTCCGCAAACGGTGCAAGGTTTGGAGAGTAATCGCGGGAGTGACAAAGGGATTACCGTCCCGGTCTCCTCCGATCCACGAGCCAAAGCGAAAGAGGCAACTCTCCAGTGACCCAAGATCCGGATAATACTCATGGACCGCTTCCTGCAAATCGGCCAACAATCTAGGAACAACCATCCATAAGCTGTCCAGAAAAAAGATCGAGCGGTCCAACTCTTCGATCACAGTGGGCTTTTTTACCCTGAGGAGGTCCGTTTCCCACATGGTGATCAGCTCAGACCGGATCGCGGCTCTCAATCTGCTCCTCTCTCGTTCAAGCAGGTCTTGCCGTTCAAGATCTTCCAGATGAATGCGGATCCGTCGCAGTTTCGAGCGGAGCACCCGCCTCTTAGCTTCGGTGGGATGGGCGGTGAACACCGGCTCGATCACCGAACAGCGTAAGATTTCTTCCAAATTGTTCCCATCGACCCCGTGGTCTTTCAATAGGCGCACAGCATCACGGATAGATTCCCTCCGGGGAAGAGGTTCAAAATCGCGCTCACGACGCCTGAGAATTCGGACCCGATGACGATCTTCGGCGAGATTCGCTAGGTCGAAGAAAATGGTAAAAGCCCGACACACAGCGAAAAGGGCGTTCTCGTCGCAGTTCTCCAGGAGGCTTCGGACCTGGGCTTCAGCTTTCTTATCGCCTCTGCGTCGCGCTTTGGACAGAGCTCGAATCTGCTCCTCGAAGTGAAGCATTTCAGAGCCTTCCTTGGCTTCGATCACCTCACCAAGTATTTGGCCCAAAAACCGAATCTCGTTTCTCAGTTCTCCGTCGGTCGCTGTGGTGGTCATACCTTCTCCAAAAGATTCTTGATACAGCATACTTCATTCCCTTTCATAACTTGGTAGCCTGCCCAATCTCCGTGTTGTGAAGCGAATTACAGAATCGAAGTTCCTATCACGATTATAGTGTCAAAGGATGAGTCGTCTTCCAGGTTCAGCGAAAGGTTTAGAAATGTCAGCCGAAGTCTTCAGCACACAGAATTCCACTCCCCCCGAAGTCGCACGAGCACGAAGCGAAGAGGTTGCCAATCTCAACAGGACATTCAAGGCTTCGAGTACGCATCGGAGGTTCTCCAAGCTCGTTCCCTCCAGCTATCGCGGGATTTTTAAGTCTTCCGAAACTGAAACGAGCCCTTTAGACGCCTTCTCATCGACTCCCCGCCTGCCGTTTCATCACCTGAAAATCGAATTGAGTCTCCTGTTGGGTAGTTGCGGAGCGAAAATGGTAGTCAAGGCTTGGGAGCGAGCAAGCCACCAGGTAGACGAGAAATCTGCCGAAGCCTTGAGGCCCACTCTGCTTCGACTTTTTGCTACCGCTGCCAGGGTGGCCGCGCCAAGAGGACTGGGCCGACCCTTGAAGACCCTCATCGGGAATTTCGAAAGAGACTATTTCCCGGTCAACGAAGAAAAGCGGTCGGCCGAGCCCATCGAACACCAGCAGCGGTTTCAACTGCTGGCAACCATCCAAGTCGGAGAAGGGGCCAAGCTGCTGACAACCGTCTTGACCGAGAAAACTCACGATCTGAAGGTGGTTCGACGGCTACCCAGCAGACCGAGCGAGGGCATCTCCGAGGAGCAGGTGCGCTGCCACAGAGAGTTTCTATTTGAGAACGCCTACCGAGCTCGAAACTGGGCTGAAGCCTATCGGCAAGGCCGCCTACTGAGCCTGGCCGAGAGCAGCGTTGCTAACTCAACATTCCGAAGCCGATATCGGGAGATCATCCAACGTCTGCTTGCCGATCCCAATGAGTCTCTATCAAAAAAAAAGCAACTCAACGTAGACTTGCAAAACTTAAGTTTTGACCTCCACGGAAACCCCTCCACCCGGGCGACCATCGCGAATGCGGTGCTATCCCCCATCCATGAAACCTGCCGACCTGGAGAGCGAGAAGAGTTGCTGGTCCGGGCCCTGCCCATCTCCGACGCTCGGTGGAGCCTATCCTTCCGGCAGCACTTCCGTCAACGACCCAGCTCGGAGGTTTGGATCGCACAATTGGGCAAGCTGTGGCAAGCGGAGAGCGAAACCCGGCCACTTTGTCGCCTCATCTTTTCGCTGGTCAGATTCTCTCGCCGCAGAACCGAAGAGACCCTGAGATCCCATGCCTGGTTGACCCGCAGACCCCCCATGGAGCCCCTCTTGCAGCGCAGCCGACTACTCAGAGCAGCCGAGGAAGTCGAACGCTGGAATTCTCTCTTGACCGACGACTTGCATACCCCAAAAACAGTCACCCCTGGCGCTCGAGTTCAACTATCGCCGGACCTTTGGCAGCACCTGGTTCGCTGTGCCTCTAGCCTCGGCCACGTGACGCCTCGTGAAGTGAGACTGGCGCCGCTGTCCGAACATGCTCGTCTGGAAGAACTGCCCCAGGGGTTGACCCTGCTCGTCAATCCCACACTCCTGTCGCTCAGCCGTGACGAGATCAAGTTCATACTGGCAAGAACACTATTTCGATTCTTCAGTGGCCTGGAATCCCTTGAGGCCCGATGGCGCGGACTGCATCAACCAGCTACTTTACTTAAGGTCGCCCAAAAATTTGTCAGAAATAGAGAGCACCACACGCTCTCTGACGGCAAACGACTGCTCGAGCGATGCGCACAGACAGTGACACGGGAAGAATTGATGGTGAACCTTGAAGATCTCTTCTGGAGCACGAAAGAATCCGCTTACAAAGACTTCGCCCATATCGCCCACCAAGGCTGTTGGTATCTGAAGGGCGAAACCGAAGCCATTCGATTCGGACAGCACTTTTGCGACCTGGTCACCGCGAGCTATGGTCTGGTTGGGAGCGCACTGGCTTGCCAGCCACTCTACCGAAGCAGCGAGGCCATGGGACTGGGCTCTCTCCACACGGCTTTTAAAGATGACCCCTGGTTGGTGCTTGCCCTTCAAAACCTCTGGATGAACGAGATCGACGACCAGCAGAAACAGCTGCTCACCAAATGAAGTCCTTAGCGATCTCTCGATACCGATGACCTGCCAGAACATGAAAGACGCGGATACGTTCTAAAGACGTTGGAGAAAGAGTCCCTATGGGCAAGTAGACCAACTTCTTTCCGAGCCTTTGGGCCATCCTAAAAAAGTAGGACCGGGGAGAGGAAGCTGCCACGTAGACAATGTGTTTGTCCTGACAATAATCGATAGCCGAGAAGAGCAAGACTTCCGCCTTGGTCTTGGCGGCTGAGTAATACGGATCACTCCATACATTCCCAAGTCGGCGGGGCGGGTAGCTGAGCATCAGTCCTCCATATTCGCAGCGGGCGATCCCTGGACCGATAATTTTCCTCTGTCGGTCCGTAGCATAGAAAGCCATATCTGATTCTTGATCGTGCTCGCCGTGCCAGGTGATGCACCAGGGATACTTCGAATTTTCTATATCCTCATCGAAGACCACTACGACGGAACCCGTCCCACCGAAAACTTTCTTTTCTTCTCGCACATAAAGCTTCTGTCCATCGGCCCAGTTTCGAAGCGTCGTTCGCATATCGATGCCATCCAAGAGACTGGTGGTGAACGGTTCGGTTCGAGATTGAGCCTCCGACTGCACTTTGATGGCTTTTTTTTGCAAGTAGCGACCATAATCTTCGATCACGATGTCTTCGGGGGGATAGCTGCAGATCCGACCAGATTCAAAAGCCCCAGCCCAATCCTGGGGATCGTCGGTAGGGGTGTGACGCTCGGGCACGTGAACCCGCTGCAGACTTTGTCGCAACCGGGGGAAGGTACGATGAAATTCGAAGTGCCTCAGTTGCACTCCATCGATGGAGAGTTGGTCGCCGTCAAAATCGAACACGGGTGCATCGTCTTGAGGACTCTCCTGCCAGGGATAGAATGTGGCCAGGTCCCAAAATTCGTAGGCAAAATTGTGATCGACACAGGCCCTAGAAGCCAGGATCAAAGGCAACCTCCCGGGCAAGAGCTGCCCAGACAAATGCGCGTACCTTCGACTAAAGCGATTAAAATTGTCGTGCTGCCAGCGCTTGACCTCTTCCCCGGTGTTCTCCTGATAGTAGCGCGCTGCCAAGAGGAAGAGTTCCTTGTAGACCAATTGACGGTCCAGCTCTAGTGTGGATGGAACTCGAGCAACTTCATTTATGCGGCGATACTCCTCCAAGAGCTCCTCCCGTCGTTGCTCGGTGCTCTTGAAGGTGAAGAAGCGGGGTTCGCGCTCGTCAGGATAAGGCTGCTCAGGCTTTTGGGATTCACTCCCAGGGTAAGCAGGAGGATTCAAGGGGTTCCAGGTCTCCGGCCTGAGCGAAGTCAAGTAAGCGTTCAACCGCTTGAGTTGCTCACTGGACATTTCCAGGCTCTGAGGTTTCACCTTCAAGCCTAAAAGTCTCTCGAGAGACTTGAACACCAAAGCCTTGTCCAGGTCGACCTCGGGTTTGTCAGCCGGTTTCTCCGGTTCAGCTGTGGGTTCAGGCTTAGGTGAATACCAGGCTTTATCGGGGCCTGGCCCGCCTCGCTGCAACTCGTAAAGGGTCGTGATGAAAGGCATCTCCCCTGCCAGGGTCCGAACCGTACGGGTCGACGGATGATAGAGCTTAAGTCTCGGCAAGCGCTGCCCAGCAGAGGCGCCCTGGAGAGGGGTCCCAGCCCCTCCCCCACGCAAGAGTTCGGCCACCGGGGCAATATGCTTCAGGCCGATAAGAGCGACCACCGACCCTTGCTTTGACAGCTCTAGCAGACGACCGGCCATGACTTGCTCGCGCAAGTGATCCGGATGATTTGATTCCTGAGGATGCACGCTTCGGGGAAGAACCTCCCGACAAGCCTCGTAATACGCCTTCACACCAATGGCCGTTATGGAGTAGGGGTCAGGCAGGAGGTCGAGGTGAGCCGGGTAGCCCTTGAGGTAGAGGTCGATGAAGTTCACCGAAATTCCGAGCTCCCGTGCGGTCCTAATACCTTCGCAGAATGGGTCGCTGGGTTCGATACGCCATAGAGGAGCTCCCTCTCCTTCGCGGCTCTCCTCCTCGAGGTCATCACTGGTCAGATAGGACAGGTACGGAAACCTGCTGACCCCATCTTGAAAAATGCTCTCAAGCCCTCTGGGGAGTTCTACTGCCAAAACCGCTGGACACAGCTCGCGAAGCGCATCCCGAATGGCCCGGCTGAACTCCACGCGACCGTGGAGAACAGGAAGCAAAGTAACACCCTGAACCTGCTCCACCCACGGGGTCTCAGTCGGCATAGATGAGAGCCTCGTTCCCGAGTACCATAACAGTGGCCATCCGTTGGGCTGGAGTCTTGGTTGCCAGACCGCTCTTAATGAGCTTTGCTGCGTAGCGAGCAATGTTGATCCCGTCTCGCACCGAATACCGCTCATCAGCCCGATGGGCCTTCTGCAGAAAGTCAGCCACGTAAGTGAGGATCGACTCCTCCAAAGACGGGAGGTTCTCCCTCAAGATCAACAACTCTTCCTCGCGCTCGGGAAAGTCCACGAAGATCTGTGGCTGAATTCGACTGTGAATGTATTCGGGCAGCTCGTAGGTGCTGGAGTCCTCGTTCATGGTGGCCACGAAACGAAAGTCCGGATGGGCCTCGATTTTGATCCCCGCCACCAGCGATTCTACATAGCGCCGCTGGTCCAGGAGCGGGGCAAGAGATGCCCAGGACTTCTCACTCATCCGGTTCCCTTCATCGAGAATGAGAATGCCACCCTTGATCATAGCGGTGACCAAAGGTGAGGCCACATACTTTATCTTCTGATTCTCCCCCACTACCGGCAACACGATTAAGTCCTCAGGCCTAGTATCCATAGTGGCCTGCATGATAAAGACCTCTCTGCCGAGGGTCTGGGCTGCGGCATATGCCAAGGTGGTCTTACCCACGCCAGGCTTACCGAGAAGTCGAGGATTCAAAGGCAAGTCGTCCTCATCTATAACTAGCCAGGAGGCCAGGAGTTGAGTCAGCAACTGTTCCTGGCCGACCCAACGAATATTCAGCTTATCCGGTTCACAGAGGTGAATCTGAACTCCGGAAATCTCTACCGTTTTCTGTTTAGCCATAGGCTCCTCGCTCTCGTCTGCTGCCATCTAGGGAGCCTGTCGACTTTCAGCCTTCTATCGCTAGCCGGTGAAGGCTGGAAGTCGACAGGCCGCGATATAGAACTGGAGTTTGAGGTTCCCGTCTCTATACCTCTGTGCCTTGACCTAGGCAAGAGGCAAATCGCACCACAGCCACCGCGCAAGCGGTATAGGTGAAGTGGGACAAGGAGCGAATTCTGGGGGATGAAACCGGACAACTATGAGAGCAACGCGCTGCTTGGGCTTGCTGCAACCCTCAGCGTCGGCGGACTCACCTTTTTCTTGATTGTTCTGATATCCGGACTGAGAACTCTTCCAGAGCGGTTGCCCAGCCAGCAGTTTCCCGGCTCAATCACCTTGGAATTCCAAGAGGAAGGCAAGGTCACGGTCTTTGTAGAATCTGAAGGCCCCCCGGAAGCTTGGGATAGAGCGGAGTTACACGGGCTTTTTGAGAGTCTCATTATCAAGGTGGTCGGACCAGACGGAAAGGAGATCGAGAGCGCCTTTCCCCAGAGCGACATGAGTTACAACTTCCGAGCCCGTAAAGGTCGAGCCCTGGCAGTCTTTCCAGCCCCCCTTGAGGGTGCATACGAAGTCAGCGTAGAGTACCAGAAGCCCGGGGTGCAGCAAACTCATGTCCTGTCTTTTGGCCTGAATTTTGGAACCGTCCTCCTAAGGCTTGTCCTGACCAGCTTTCTCGCCTTTGCCTTTCCGCTAGGACTGGCCGTCTTGGTAGGCATTGCAGCCATGAAAAAACGTAGGTTTGCCCCGCCCGATCGCTCTGTGCACCAAAACTTGAGGGATCGCTTCCAGGCTGATGTTGAGGACTCCGACAGCCAAATCTCCTAGGGGTTCTCTTCTTGAAAGCGCTTCTCGGCAACCTCAGCCAGTTGTCGAAACTCACCGGGATCAAGGAAGAACCCCTTACAATCAGAGCAGATGTCGATTCTGATCTGATCGACCTCAACCACGGTGAGAAACTCGTTGCATCGAGGACAGGTCCGTCCACCCTCCGGAACCGAAAGCAGCGAGTCCAGTACAGGGGGTTCGGCCATCAAGCGCTCTGGGAGCTTAGATACGGCGAATAATTCATCGATCTCACGATGGTCCAGCCAAAGTCCGGTGCACTGAACACACTGATCGATCTCCACCGAATGGAAGATCGCAGACTCCATGGGCTTGCGGCAGGCCGGGCAATTCATAGTCGCTGTCTTTCACATTCGCTTCCACAGTCCTATGAGGAATCTGGGCCGAGGAAAACTCGAACTTGGCAGAGCTGAATCCATGGGTTAGACTTTAGACGTGGTGAATTCCAATAAACCATTCTCAGTACGAGGAGTTCCCTACGCTGACGGGGCTGTCTTAAACGCGGTGCTGATCATGGCCTTGGGGGCGTTGCTCATGGTTCCCGCGATGAATTTCAACCATACAGATCGGCTCTCCTTAGCAGTCGCACTGTCTCCTTATTTGATCATAGGATACGGCTTTCTGCGCTTGACAGTCCGCACCAGCACCAAGATCGATCCGCACCAGCGTCAGCTGATCTTTCATCGAGGAGAAATCTTGACGTCAAAGGTTTCCAGAGTTTCGATTCCGACCACCGCCACATTGGAAGTCAGAAAATGCACCAGCGTTTTTGATGGAGAGCCCCTAATTCGCTATAACGCCTGGCTTCGGCTCGACGACACCCAAGAACACTTTCTAGACATGTTCGATGATCCTGAACCTGCCAAAGCTTTTGCCAACCGAGTGGCTCAAGCCCTAGACCTCGAACCGGTGGAGACCATCCTGGCTGAATCTCCAAGGTGAAGCGAGAAGGACTCACCGCACTCTGGCGCTGCTCTGGGCACTCTCTAAGGTTTGACACCTAACCTTACCGGTGCTAGATTTCTGGAGATATGAGCGATGCCAGCAGTTCCAGCACAGTCCTGTCCCCAGAAGCCCAACGACTCCAAAAGGAGGTGGAGAGGCGGCGGACCTTCGCCATTATCTCCCATCCTGACGCCGGTAAGACCACCCTAACGGAGAAGCTGTTGCTCTATGGAGGAGCGGTGCAGATGGCGGGTTCGGTGAAAGCAAGAAGGCAACAGGCTCACGCGGTCTCCGACTGGATGGACATGGAAAAGGAACGCGGCATCTCCATCACCTCCACCGTCTTGTCCTTCGACTACGCCGGTTTTCGCATCAACCTGCTGGACACTCCGGGCCACCAAGACTTCAGTGAGGACACCTACCGCACTCTGTTAGCGGCTGACGCGGCGGTCATGGTCCTCGATGGGGCCCGCGGTATACAGGAGCAAACTCTCAAACTCTTCGAGGTCTGCAAGCGGAGACAGATCCCTATCCTCACCTTCATCAACAAGATGGATCGGCCGTCCCTCGATCCCTTCGAACTGCTCGACGATATCGAGCAGACCCTGGGCTTGGAGACCTTCGCCGCCAATTGGCCCCTAGGAAATGGAGACCGCTTCAAAGGGGTCTACGACAGGGAGGAGGGGGAATTGCACCTGTACGAACGGCAGGCCCACGGCGGCAAGAAAGCCCTAACTCAGACCCTGGCCCCGGACTCTCCCGAGCTCGCCAAGCTCACCGACCGGCAAACTCACAGCGAGTTTATGGAAGGATTGGAGC
>JBJHCR010000003.1:0-19338 GCA_050486105.1 Vulcanimicrobiota bacterium | reverse complement strand
GCTGGTCAGCAGACTCCGGTCTTCTTCGGTAGCGCCCTGACTAACTTCGGGGTGCAACTGTTCCTCGATCGCTTTTTGGACCTAGCTCCTCCTCCCCCGTCACGCATGACCGAAGAAGGCTTGGTGGCCCCTACCGAACCCAACTTCTCGGCCTTCATTTTCAAGATCCAAGCCGACATGAACCCTAAACATCGAGATCGAGTGGCCTTCTTGAGGATCTGCTCTGGACGCTTCTCTCGAGGAATGAAAGCTCGTTGCACGCGCACTGGGCAGGAACTCCGGCTGAACTATGCCCAGCAGTTGTTCGCTCAAGAGCGAGTGATCGTAGACGAAGCCTTCCCCGGAGACGTGGTCGGCATGACGAACTCCGCCGGACTGATCCTGGGAGACTCTCTGTATGAGAACCGGGAAGTGAAGTTTGAAGCCATGCCCCTCTTTTCACCAGAACACTTTGCCTTGATCCACATAAAGGACCCCTCACGAAGAAAGCACTTCTTGAAAGCCATGGATCAACTCTGTTTAGAGGGGGCCATCCAAGTGTTCTTTCCTAAGGACAGCCACGCCAGGGACCCTATCATCGGAGCGGTCGGAGTGCTCCAGTTCGAAGTGGTGCAAGATCGACTGAAGAACGACTACCGGGTAGATATCACCTACGAAAAACTCACCTATTCCCAAGCCCGCTGGCTGGAAGGTTCAGAGGAGGCCGTGGAGGCCTTCAGTGGCTCCCGGCAAACCTTACTAACCCTCGACCTTTGGGAGCGCCCGGTGGCGCTCTTCCCTGGCAAATGGGATATGGACTATGCCAAGGAGCGCAACCCTAATCTGGTCTTCCGCTCTATCTCTCAAGTGGCTTGAACTTCGAATTGATGTACTTTCGCCTTGGACCAAAAAGGGCATGACCCCAGAGCAAGCCCAAGCCCTGGTGACCGTCATCGATCATCCTGGAGTCGAAGAAGCCGCCAGATTATTAGCCTCAGGCGAAAACCTCATCAAGGTCAGGAACCTCCTCGAAGAAAGCTTTCCCCCCAGCACCTGTCTGGCCTTGTTGGACTGCCTCACCTGCCGCCTGAGGTTCAAGCACAAATTCGAAAACGTCGACCGCTGGCTCCTGACCCGTGAAGCCGCCGAACAGGCCTCCTCGTGGCGAGTGGGGAACTGGAGAGCACGCTTTCTGTCCGAGCAATTTCCCGACGTGGAAAGCCTCATGGAACTCGGCTGCGGAATTGGGGGAGATTCCGTCCACCTGGGCAGCCGCTTTGCCCTAACGGCCTTTGAGAGTGAGCCGGCTCGAGCTCTTCTGGCCCAAGTGAATCTTCAGCGCAACTGTCGATCACCGGTCTCAGGCAGCCAGATTCTGGCCCAGCCTGCTGACCTAGAAAAGAGCCGAGGCGGACTACTCTTTGCGGACCCCACTCGGAGGACCCACAAACGACTCTTCCGACCGGAAGACTGGTCTCCCCCCTTATCTCACTTGCTGCGATCGCTTCGGGAATCACGCTTTTCTGCCGTGGCGGTGAAATGCCACCCTGGACTCAAAGACAGTGATATTCCTGCCGGTTCTCAGGTCCATTTCCTCTCCATAGCCAGGGCCATGAAAGAAGCCTTCCTCCTGGTTCATGCTAGCGACAAGGCCTCTTCATTAGCGACCAAGACAGCCTGGCTCTGGGATCCCGTTGAGCAAGGCTTTCACCCCCACCTCGGTACGCCGACAGAAGATCGAACTCCCCTTCCCATCAGCCTTCCCAAGCCCGGCTTATTCCTCCACAATCCGGACCCGGCCCTGCTTCGAGCCCGAGCACTAGCGAGGCTCGTCGAAGACTTGGAGGCGGGGATCGTGCACCCCAAAATCGGGTACTTGGTGGGGCCTCATTCCTGTTCAGACAATAGGTGTGAAAGTTTTCACATAAATGATGTTTTCCCCTTGAATTGGAAAGTCCTCAATCGCAAACTTAGAACTGTCGGCTTGAGCTCCGTCGAGATTCTGAGCCGAGGCTTGCCCTTTCCAGCAGTAGAAATCCGTCAACGAATCTCCAAGGCTCTCAAGGTTTGCAAGCCTCAAGCCACCGATCACCGTGGTGTCATCATCTGCTACCGAGGTGAAAGCGACTATACGGTGGTGCTGGCCAAAAGAACGCTCAAGAGACACTCATAGGTTTTGCGAACCCCGCCATCGAAGCCTAATCCATGGCCACCTCCTTCAACTTGGCCGAATTTCTTGGTCAACAAAGTGCAGCTGGAAGCTTTGACTCTATAGGCCAGTTCACCATCGCCGTCGACAAAGCTGCCCAGAAGTTGGCGCGCTTCACTTTGCCCAGGGATGAAGCTTGGGTGCAGAAATTGATTCAAGCTGCCGTTGGTTGGAGAGTTCGTGAGTTGGCCATCCAGCAAACCCGAACAACGACCCACTTCGGCTTCCAACCGTCGCTAAGATTTGGGCTTCCGAGCGGCAAAGATATCGTCGACATCTTTCTTTCTGGAGAGATCGGGGGGAAATCGAGCCTAGAGCGGTTTTGCCTCGCTCTTCACGCCCTTGGTGAGCAATCTGAATTGCCATTTCTCCTGATCATTGACCAAAAGAACCAAGCTCCGGTGGTCTTCCATCGTGGCTCGATGTTCTCCAAGCTCAGCCAACAAAAGGTTTTCAAGGCCCCTTACCTCTATACAGAAGGCGTCTCTTTGACCGTAGGTCATCTCAAAGAGGGCGAGAGTCGCTGGAAGGAGCTTCTGTTCAGCACGCGCCTTTCCAAACGGGCGGCGAACCTGGCCTCGGAACTTACTGCCGACTCCTGGACCAGTCCCATTTCCTTAACTCTGGACAAGAGAAACTTGAACGGCCCGATGAACCTGTCGAGTTTTCATCCCAAACGAGTCCTAGCGCATCCTCTCTTGGTGAGACCTCTTTCGGCCACTCCCACCCCCCGACAACCTCTTCTGCTTCCCCTAGGCTTCCAAGTGGGCTCCTTGGGACCCAGTGGGAAGATCCTGCCGACCGTTGAGCACGAAGAGTTCTCGGTCGACGGAATAGCCATACTGCTAAAAAACCTGGGCAAGAGAAGCAGCGACCTCAGTTCGAAAATTCTCTGGCTCTCAGACGGAGTGGTGGTGGCTCGAGAAACGATAACAACCTCACCGGATCTGAAGCTAGTTCTCTTGGCCCAAGCAGCAGATCTCCCCCATGACCTCACCGGCCTGTCTTTGGTTCGGTCAGAGCGCCGATTCAAGCGCCGGCAAGCCCTGGTGAGAATCGCCGCTGAAGAGATCGCCGCCTGTGTGCCTCAGGCCACAAACTTTATCCTGGGCAACAGGAAGACTCCTGACGAACGACTCATCAATAGGGTCCAAACTCAACTCCTGAGCTTGGCTAACGCCATGCTGAGATGATCTCGCTCAAGTGATCTCCTCGCGCATCTCTTTCTCAAGTATGGAAATGAGGTGCTTGGTGGCCTTGTCTAGCAAGCCTTGACGATTCGGTATGACGTAATCATAATAGGCAGCCTTCTGAAACGCGGCCTGAGCGTTCACCAAGCGTTCTTGGATCTGATCCGGGGTATGCACTCCTTTAGTGACCAGCCGCTTTTCCAAAATTTCTATAGGGGCCATCAAGAAGATCGTCACACAATCAGGCCAGCACCGTCGAGCCATCTCGGCTGTTCCAAGGTCGATCAAGGAGAAGGCGTT
The DNA here is from genome assembly GCA_050486105.1 of Vulcanimicrobiota bacterium. Classification (GTDB taxonomy): domain Bacteria; phylum Vulcanimicrobiota; class Xenobia; order Xenobiales; family JADMJV01; genus JAEXNA01. Next base: position 15,660 of record JBJHCR010000003.1, on the reverse strand, counting down.
ATAACCCTGAGCCACCAACTGCTCAACCGGTTGGCGACGCACCCCATAGGAGTACCCGTTAGCGAAGGTGCGGTAAGCAGCCAATTCCTTTTCTGCCAGATACTGCCCAAACTCGATCTGGTCGATGTAGGTGTAATTTTGGTCGTCCGGTCGACTAGGCCGAGTGGTCACGCGCAGACAATGCTTCAGGCGTTCGCCAAAATGTTGCAATATCCGCGGGGTCAAAGTCGACTTACCCGACCCAGCCGGTCCGTCAAGAAGAAAAATTCTGGCCATTGTGTTCGGTTCTCCAGTCTGATTAAGCCACCTTCAAAACCCGGGTGGGACCATCTAAGAACGTGGGATGTTCACAGCACAGCCTTCCCACGAAGTGCGCCTGGAATTGTCGTTTCTACGTCGGGAACCTGGAGAGCCTCTGCCCCACTGATGGTGGGACTCCGCCACATCATTGAGCAGGCCGGCCCTCGGCAATTATAGGGTTTCATCGTACCTCGTCGAACAGAGACACCTTGTGGACACTCAGCAGTTCTTTCAACTTGGCGTCCCGAACTCCGCGCTGGCACAGCTGGCATCCAAGCTGAGCAGCCAACGCCAACCGTGGCTAGAAGCCGCCTTGCTCGAAGAAGACTGGGATCAGCTAGGAGATCTTCTTGCTGCAGAGCTGATTCGGGTCCAGAGTTTTTGGCAAGGTGGGATGGTAGACCAGGCCGTGGCCACCTTAGAGGACGCAAAAGTGGCCTGGTTTGCGGTCTTGGACCCGATCGAGTCCCCCTTCTTGCCCGTCGTGTTTTTCGAACTCTCCGACCTGCATGCTCGGCTCATAGAATCACGGATTGAGCTTCCAATCGAAGTGAGTCCCGTCATCAGGTGTCCCAGCAAGGTTCCGGCTTCTAGGCTATTCGAGGATGGTCGAATAGCTCTGGCCGATGGGAAGGTGCTCGGAGCCATGGCGCTATTCTTTGCTGCTCGAGCCAGATGGTTGTCCGACACAGATCTCCTTCCGGTCTGTTTCAAGAACCTGGCTCTAGTGGAGGACGCACTCAGCGATTGCTGGCGAGCCCTTCGCCGCTTCGACCGTTCTCTTGCCGCCCTCGAAAGAGCAGGCTCCTATCCCATCCGGCAAGACTTAACAACTCGAGGTTGTCTGGCCAATAATCGGGCGGTGACTTTGCGACTTATGGGACGTCCATTCGAAGCCATGGAGTGGTACCACGAAGCGCAAAGACTGTGGGAAGAGGCTCTCGTCGAAGAGCCCGATTCTGAGGAGCTTCATCGATGGATAGGAAACCTGGACTCGAATCAGGCCAACACCTACGCTGAATTGGGCGAGACTCATCGGGCCCTAGCCCAGCATCGCCGGGCTGTGTCCCGTAAGCGTCTCCAATACCAAAACACCCTCACCCCCGAAGCCGGTGCCCGTCTAGCCCGAGGACTCAGCAACCTTTCTATCGCCTTGCGTCAGCAGTTTCATTTTCAAGACGGATTGGATGCCGCTTTTGAAGCCCAACAGCTCCTATCCTCGTTGATGGATTCGCATCCCGAGTTTCGCTACGATCTCTCAAAGCTAGAACACAATCTCGGCAATGCTTACAGCGACAAGGGGGGTTTTCTTGAGGCTCTCGAGGCCTATCGTCGGGCAGAAACTTGGCTGGAGTCCCTTCAAGAGAGTGGCCATCCTAACCTCGAGTTCGAAATCGCTTTTTACCAGAGCGCTCAAGCGGCTGCCCTTCAGCGACTTGGAAGGTCCGAGCAGGCTCTCAAGCTCTTGCTCCAAGCCTTGCCGGTACTTGAAGCTCAAGCAAATCAGCCTGGTGAAGAACTCGCTGAAAGCTGGGAACTCCTCGGGACTCTGTACCAGGAGCAAGAACAGTATGACAGATGCCTAACATACTTTGAGAAGGCTCTCGAACTTTGGGACGAGATCAAGACCCGTTTACCTGCACGCCTGTCCAGGTTGGTAGCCTTGCAGTATCAATACGGCCACAGCCTGACCGAACTCGGTCAACTCGAAAGAGGGCGAGCCGTACTCGAGCGAGCCGCGGACAATTACCGTATCCTGGTCCAGGAACAAGGCCGTCTGGAGCTCCGAGAAGACCACCTGACGTGCTTACTGCAATTGGCCTATATTTTGTCCCAAATTGACGAAACCCAAGCCGAAGTGAGGTATAGAGAGGCCATTGAAACTTCGGCCAGGACCTTGAACGACAGCCGAGAACTCGAAGCTCGAAGCGATTTCGCAGGCCTATTGCTCGACCAAGAGCGATACCGAGAGGTTCTGGAGCAATGGCGATCGGCAAAGGACTTGAGAAGTCACCCACCGACCAGTGTGACGGCTCGAGCGGCAGCCATGCTCGATTGGTATTCGTCCGTAGCTGAATTCAGACTTGACCCAAGCTTATCCCGCCTTGAACGAGCCTGGTCAACCAGCGCTCACCTCGAGAGTGTATCAGGATTGGCTCCTTTGTTCTTGGCACGCAGTTTTCAAATTCTCTCTGGTCTGTGTTTGGATCTAGAAGACCACACTGGGGCCGATGAGGCCGCTGACAGGGCCTGGAACTGGACCAGGACCGCTAGTGACCTCGAACCCACCATTGAAACTCTTTTATGCCTGGCTCAGATCTCGGTTTCCAGAAGCACGGCCTGGCTTGAGTTTGCTCGCCCGGACCTGGCATCGCTCCACGCCCGCAATGCTCTGGAGCCGCTCGGTTTGTGCTTGGCTCAAGATGAGATCTCGGTTAGCTTACTGCGCATCTGCGTGGAAGTGTTGGCCCGGATCAGTGGAACATCTTCACTTGACCCTGATGTGGCCGAGGAGGGCTGGCGCCACCTTTTGGCGTTAGGAATCTCTTGCCGCCCGGTTGCAGGCATGCAAACCTTAAAGAAGTTACTTTCGGAGCTCGCGAGCTTGCTGGAATCCTGGACCAGCCCGGCAAATTCCAGAGTCCTGGTGCGGCGGTTCGAAGCGGCCTGGACCGAGACCCCTGGCTTGGGAGGGCTGTCCATGTTTGACAGCCGACAACTTCAAGATTGGCTGTCGAAACACGCAACCGAAGTCGACGATCTGATCCAGCAAACCCACCGATTGGCATCTCGCCTGAGTGCTGACCAGATCGGCCCGGCCTCTCTCGAACTCGCCCTGGATCGCCTTTTCGACTGCAAGAAATGGATCATCGATCAGGGTCTAAAATTAGCCTTCCTGGACCCCTTGATCCTGGGCTTTCCGGCAAACGTCTACGGCCAACCTGGCTACCATTTCTGGAACACCCAGCGCCAACGCATCGAAGCGAACCTTAAACCCAGGCAGCCGCAACCATAAGAAAGACCCGGCTCTCCTCAGAGGCCGGGTCTTTGGCGTTTCGGTGTCCGCCGCTTTGGCCTAGCGAAACGTCTGATTGGGATTGAGAAAATTGAGCAATTGAAGTCCGCCGTGGCAACCGCAGCGACGGGGAGGCAGCGGCGGACAAATGATGGGGCGGCAGGGATTGAAGGGCATGGGCCTGAGTCCACCAGGAAACAGGGGACGCAAGCCTCGGGGGAAACGGGGGCGCCGGCAACCACAGCCAGGTCGGCGAAGCCAGGGGTTGTGGACGCGTCGCCGGGGACGGCACGGACGGCAGCGCGGCTTCCAAATAGGGCGTGGGAAACAAGGGCGAGGAAAGGTCGGGAAACAGGGTCCTTTCCAGATGCTGCCGATTAAAGATGCGCTGATATTCATTGTACTGAACTCCTTTGTGTTTCTTATAAGTCAGATATCACGACACCAGCAACAATCGACAATACGATTTTTGTAAGCAAAATGTAAACATTTTATAGTCATCCAAAAAACCCCCTTGCAGACAGCATTGGGCCACAAATTATCAACACTTTTTAGTGTCTGCTTTATGAAAAAGGTTTGACGCTCGCACCGAAAACAGTCGCTCTGAGAGCAGAAAAACCGCCCTCTTCCTGCTACGGAATCGAGCGGTTTTCAGGGACCCCTGCCAGAATTCAACGACTGAGATAGCCCACGATGTTGTCTCGATAGAGCGAACTGACAGCGGAGACCCTGTTCCTGGTGAAGAGAAAGTTTGCCATCTCCTGGATGCGGTGGGCCTGATACTCAAAGAACTGTTGTACCGGAAAGGTTTCCCAAAGATTGCTGCTGCCTTGATAGAAGTCCACCACGGCCTCCACCGTTTGAGGCTCGAGCCCTCCGCCTACGGCCAGTGCTAGAACCGCTTGTCTCCGATTCACTACGTCGGAATCACCCTGCATCACTTTCACCAAGAACTCGCGAATAGTGACAGCTGTTCCGTGGTTGATCCTGGTGCCGGTCCCGTCCAAGGAGTTGAAGAGGCCCAAAAGAGCCAAAGTTTCACGCTTGGGCAAGCTAGAGTAGTTAGACATCAGATGGGCGGCTGCGGTGTCAACCGCTCCATTCAGGCCCAGCAACTCGAGTATGGCTTGCTGATCGGCAGGGCTAAAGCGCGCCACCGCTCGGTCATCGATGCCTCGATAGTAGACATCGCTCTTGAGATTCTGGTCTCGAACCTTCAAGATCCCACCTTGATTTCCCACCACCAGCCTGGGCAGCTGGGTCCGGGCTGAGAATCCCGCCGGAGCGGGTGATGCGGGTGAAATTTGACCCACCAGGACCCTTTTGTCATTGGGATTCCAGCTCACCTCTTCACCCAGGGCTTGAGCCACGAAGCGAAGAGGAACATAGGTTGTTCCGTTAAGCAAACGAGGAGCAACGTCGAGATTCACCGAGCTACCGTTGATCTGGGCTCTGGAGCTATTCAGACTGAGCACCACCATATCTGAGGCTCGGGTGCTACTGATGGTCCCCGCTTGGTAGTGAACCTCGGCTCCTAAGGCCTGAAAAATGGCTCGCATGGGAACCAAAACCCTACCCTGGTCATTGATAGCGGCCGGCTGAGCCGGAAGGGTTTGTCCGTTCACCTCCACTTGAATTCCCAAAGCTGGAATGGTCAACAAGAAAATCAGAATTAAAGTGTGTTTCACAGTCGGTCTCCTTACCTTTGTTATCGAGATCAACCAAAGGGACAGACCTCCGTTCCCAGAATTCTCAAGCCTTAGGCAACCTTTATATTGCGAAGGTTTCCTAAAGGAAACCTAAAGCTCAGCATCGAGAGTCGTGAGCAAAGTCTGCAGCCAGTAGCCGGGTGAGTGCGCCCAGAGCCGCCAGGGCCACAGCAGACCAAAGGGCGCCCGAGCCCCACTCTCCGATCATCAGATAGCCCACCCCGAAAATGCCGGCCCAAAGGAAGACTGCTCCCGCCAGCAGTTTAGGCCACAGGCCCTGGGTGGCGCTGGGAGCTTGGCTTTGAGCTCGGTGTTCGGGCTTCCACCAGCCTCCAGGGCCAACTCTTCGATAAAACTTCTGCAGAGTGATTTCCGACTCCGGGGGAGTCAGAAAGGTGACCAGAATGGTGACAAGAAGCGAGAGCGGCATGATCACCAGGAGCTTCAAGTGATACTCTAGGGGTATTCCGAACAGGACCGGCGGATGCTCGAATAGCCCTCCCCCCAAATGGCCGTGCTGTCTCACAGCTAGCAATTCCAAACCCAAACTGATGGCCAAAGAACTCAACAATCCTGAAATCTCAGACCAGGCGCTTATGCGCCACCAGAACCAGCGCAACATCAAGATCAATCCTGCTCCGGCCCCCATGGACAATAAGAACTCCCAGGCCTTGCTGATGGCCTGCATTCGGGAAGCCAACAGTACGGCAGCCACCATCAGCAACAAAGTGGACAGTTGACTAACTCGTACGTAGTGTTTCTGGCTGGCTCCAGGCTTCATGAAGCGAGCGTACAGATCATGAACGAGATAGGAAGCCCCCCAATTCAGGTGCGTGTCAATAGTGGACATGAAGGCCGCCAGAAAACTCACCACCAGCAGTCCCTTCATTCCGGGTCCGAGAAAATCTCGGATCATCAAGGGATAAGCGGCTTTGTCTCCGAGCTCGTAGGAGGCCACGTCGGGAAAGGCCACAATGGAGGCCAGAGCTACCAGAATCCAGGGCCAGGCTCGAGCCACATAGTACAGAAAGTAGAACCACAGGGTTCCCCAGACCGCGTGCCGCTCATCTCGGGCCGAAGACATGCGTTGCACGATGTAGCCTCCCCCATCCACATCCAAACGGCACCACCAGGCCACGGTCATCAGCACTATTACCTTGAACATGGGGGAGAGCAGGATGCTCTCATCGGAACCGATAGCCGCAGGGGGAAAAAAATCGAGGGTCTCTGGAGAAAGGCGACTGCTTACCTCTTCTAACCCACCCAGCTTCCTAATGGACAAAAAGGCTAAGGCGTAAGCCCCAAAGGTGGCGATAAAAAACTGAACCACATCGGTCACCACCACTCCGTAAAACCCCGAAAGCAGAGCATACAGCAAGGCCACCCCGGCGCAGCCCCAGAGGGCCAAAGTCTGATCGATGTCCAGGAGAACCGCTAGTATCGAGGTCATGGCGCTCAAGACCCAACCCATGATCACCAGGTTGTAGATGGTGGCAAAGAACAGGGCTTTGAAACCGCGCAGGAAGGCTGCCGGCCGACCCCCGTACCGGATCTCGATGAGTTCGTTCTCGGTGAGCACTTCGGCTCGCCGCCACAGACGGGCGAACAGGAAAACCGAAAGCAGACCTAAGGGGACCGCGCTCCACCAGAACCAGTTCTGCCAAACCCCGTGGATCCTGACAAATTCGGTCACTGCAAGCGGAGTGTCGGCGGCGAAGGTGGTGGCCACCATGGAAGTCCCAACCACCCACCACGGGAAGTTTCTCCCAGACAAAAAGTATTCTTCGGTGCTGGAGTTCGCTCTCTTCGAAAAGGTGATTCCAACCCCCAAGGACAGAGCCAGGTAGCCGAAGATGAGGGCCCAATCAATGGCCACCAAATGCATCAGCGAAGATTAGTCGTTCCATACCTGAGCTCCCTCCATGGGCAAGAGGTGTTCTGCCAAGGAAGAGCAAGATTGCCTATATGTCAGAAACGAAGATTGCCTTAGTGGTGGGAGCCCACCCTGACGATTGTGATTTTGGAGCCGGAGGTACAGCCTGGACCTGGGCCCAAGAGGGCTGGGAGGTCCACTTTCTCATCGTCACCGATGGCAGTCGCGGAACTTCGGACCCCAAGGCGTGTCGACAAACTCTCAAGAAAGTACGCCAGGATGAGCAGCGGGCCTCGGCTCAACTTCTTGGAGTGACCGCGTGTCACTTCCTAGATTACGAAGACGGCTCACTCGAATACAGCGATCACCTAATAAGAGAGTTGGTGCGAACTCTCAGAACAGTCAAACCTACAGTGGTCTTCACCCACACCCCACAGCCCCTGGATTATCGTCCTTTCGACCGTTCGGAGGGAACCTGGATCAACCATAAAGATCATCGGGCAGTATCTCTAGCGACCTTGGATGCCGTCTATCCTTGCGCCAGAGATCCTCTGCAATATTCAGACCTCAATCTAGCCTCCCATAAAGTGGCCACGGTTTATCTCTGGGGCAGCGCTCATTGCGACTTTGAAGTAGCCTCCGAGGGGGGATTGGAGCACAAATCGGCGGCTTTAGCTTGCCACCAAAGCCAGTTTCCCGATACCGATTGGGAAGCGCTGAAGAAATCTTGGGGCCATGTTGAACGGTTTCAGACCGTGCGGTTGCCGATCTAGAGCTCGTCCTCAGTAGGTCGGCGAGCAGAATCTCAGGAACTCTAGCACTGAGGTATTGAAACTCTCAGGGCTCTCCAGCATGCAGGCGTGACCGGTCCCTGGGAGTACCTTATGAGAGACTTTAGGGATGGTTGAGGCCAGATACCTGGTAGACTCTGGGGGAATGAGTAGGTCTTGCTCGGCAGCCAAAATCAACGTTTCACATTCGAGCTTAGACAAGAGATCACTGCAATCAAAATTCTTGATCGCTTCGACTTGAGCTGCCACACCAAGCGGATTCAGAGGGTAAGGATGGGCTTCCAAAGCAGTCGCTGCAGCCTCAAAATTGGCCGGGTCGGAAAAGAACTCCTTGCTATACAACCAAGGCAAAATCGTATGAGCGATCTCCCTAGGACCTCCACCCAGTCGCAGCACGTCGACCCAACTTTCCAGGACCGGTAAGGTGCGACCCTTAGCCTTACTGAAGGTGCAAGCCAGAACTAACCGATCCACGAGCCCAGGTCGTTGCAAGGCTATCTGCTGGGCTATAGCCCCTCCCATGGAATGCCCAAGCAAACTCACGCGGGACAAACCAAGATGGTCGAGAAGGTCTAAGACATCGCCTGCCATCTCTTCGATGCTGTAGGGTCCTTCTGGGACGGGACTACGCCCTACCCCTCTGTTGTCGATAGTGATGAGTCGGTGAGCTTCGGAAAACGGCCCAACCTGGAAGGTCCAGGATAACGCATCTGTGGCCAATCCTGCGATGAGCACCAACGCAGAACCATCGGTTTCGGTATCTTCGAAATAGAGTCGCACTTTTGGTACCTTCTCCCGGCGAAATAGAGCGAACTTGACCCTTGCAGCCAGCCTTCTATCCGGGAAAACCCGGGTTGATCAGCCTTCTAGGATTCAGACTTGGCGTCCTGTACCTTTTCTGCTAGCTCTCGACCTTTCTCCTGTACCGCCTGCATGGCACTTTTGAGTTCGTCTTCCGATTTATCGGCAAGCTCGGCGACTTCGGTTCTCAGGTCGTCCAACCTTTCGGACAGTTCTTCGTGCTCGGGAGGGTCAACCTTATCCTTGAGATTTTCGATCTCCCCTTCGAGATGAACGATACCGCGATCCAGATGCTCCTGGACCGAGTCAGCGTTCACCGCCAGGGTGTCGGGCGTCTCTTCGAACATGCCAACCAGGGACTCCTTGGCGCTATCGGACATGGCCTGAAGATTCTCGCCGGCCTCATCGAGGCGCTCCCCTGCCGAATCAGCCAACTCTTGCACTCTCTCTCCGGCTTCATCGAGCCGGTCTTCGGCAGTCTCTAACAGTTGCTCGGTTCGTTCTCCAACTTGCTCGCCCATTTCTTGAGCTCTCTCACCGACATTCTCCGCCGCTTCTTCAGCTCTCTCGCGAGCTTGGCCGGCGTGCTGCTCAGCCGTAGCGACAGCGTCTTCTATAGGTTGGTCAGACCCGGTGCAACCGGCTAAAGAAAGCGCGGCCGTCAACAATACTACCAAAAAGTTTACTGTCCAAGATGTTCTCATATCATTCCTCCAAAATGCCGTCACAACTCCTAGCCTACCCCAACCAACCAAAAAAACTCAAGTGAAACAGGACGATTGCAGGCAGTCCTGCTCTCCTACTTTTACAGAAGGACCCTTTCTGTGGATCTGAAAGCCTGCGACTCATGAGTAAAATCGTGTTGATCGGCGCCGGGAGCGCTCAATTTGGATACGGAACCCTGGGAGAGATATTTGCTACTCAAGCTTTGTCGGAATCCGAGGTGGTCTTGCTAGATATCGACCCGACCGCCTTGCAACGAGTCTCCGATGCTGCTGTGAGCTTTGTCGCCGAGCAAGGGCTCAAGGTTCGGCTTTCGGCAACCACCGACCGAACCGAAGCTCTAGACAGGGCTGATTTCGTGGTGATCTCCATCGAAGTGGGAGATCGATTCAAGCTGTGGGAACAAGATTGGCAGGTTCCTCAGCAATATGGCATCCGACAGGTTTACGCGGAAAATGGCGGCCCTGGAGGACTCTTTCACTCCTTGAGGATCATTCCACCGATCCTGGAAATCTGCGAAGACATACAACGGATCTGCCCCGAAGCCCTAGTCTTCAACTACAGCAATCCCATGAGTCGGATCTGCACCACCGTCCACAGAAACCTTCCCGAGCTCAACTTCGTGGGACTCTGCCATGAGGTGGCCTCACTAGAGCGATACCTGCCCACCATTCTGGGAGTGCCGTTCGAGGAGTTGGAGGTGACCGCCGCGGGACTAAACCATTTCAGCTGCTTGTTAGAGGCCCGCTATCGGCGAGATGGGCGCGATGCCTACCCAGACATCCGAGCCAAGGCTCCAGAGTTCTTCGCCCGAATCCCTGGGGCCAGCGACTACCTTGAGCATTTTCTAGAGAAAGGGAGGCTGATCGAGACCGAAGGGTTCGTTAAGAGAGATCCCAGCGTGCACCGATCAACTCGGGAATGGACCGAACGCCGCTTATTTCAAATGGTTTTGGAGCGGCTGGATTTGCTGCCTATCACCACCGACAGCCATTTCGGAGAGTACACTGCCTGGGCCTTCGACGCCGCAGACCACAGAGGGATCTTGGACTTCTACCGGTACTATAAGCTGGGGTTGGCCCAAGCTCAGCCCAAGATCGAACTGCGGATCCACGAGCGGGTGGTGCCTATCATCGAAGCTATTGTCGAAAATTCGGAATTGTGGGAAGCGGCGGTCAACGTTCCCAATCAAGGCTTCATCAAAGAGTTGCCTGACGGTTTGGCGGTGGAAGTTCCCGGCTTAGTCAATGGTAACGGAGTACACGGACAGAACGCTCCTCCTCTCACCCCGGCGTTCGCCGGAATGCTGCAGAACCAAGTTGCGATCCACCAAATGACCGCTGAAGCGGTCTTGAGCAAGTCCAAGAAAGCCGTGGTCCAGGCCCTCATGGTCGACCCCGTGGTGGACAAGGCCCGCTGCTTGCCAGAGTTGGTGGACGTTATGGTCAGCCTACAGCGGGAGTATCTGGGGTACCTTCAGTAAACCCCCGCTGTCAGGAACTGGTCGAAAGTCTCTCCACTCTTTGAGCCGATATAGTTAAAATTGAGGCGCTCGTCGATCAGCTCCCAAGACTGGGCAGCGAAGGCATAGGAAGGTGCGGTATAGAGCGTGCCCTGCACCTTCTTCGCTCGATAGATCCGCATGATCTGGTGAAAATGCTGGCGACGGCGGAGCCGAGATGCCGTGGCTTGCCGAGCGTCTCGCCAGAACGGAGTGTCGTAGATCGAACCACCATGATAATAGAAGCTGATGGTGTCCTCGAGTTGCTGAACGGCTAGCCGAAATTGCAAGTTGGTGTTAGCTCGATCGAGCCTACCAACGATATGGTCGAAAAACAGCTGCACTGCAGCAATATAGATAAAAATGGAGTTCGCCACCAAGGGTTCAAAAAACATGGCCCGATTGCCATTCTTGCAAATGCGCCCCTCGACCAAATCGTTGGCATAATAGGAGGTGAACGGGTATTCTTTGCAGATCTGCTTGCCCGTCTCGGCATCGTCATCCAAGTCGTCCACATTCAATAGTCTCATCATGTCGGCGGCGGCCGTCTCTTTGTCCGTAAGTTTGTGGTTATACAAATATCCGTAGGTCTTGCGCGATTGGAGAGGAACCCCGAACATCCATCCGTGCTCGTGGGCAATGTGGTCGGTGAACTGCTTTCCATCGTAGCCCTCTATACTGTGAACCAGACAGCGAGTGACCGTGGAGCAGTCGCTCAAGGTGTAGCCGTCAAAGCTCTTGGGGAAGCCGGTGCAGTCGACAAGGTAGTCAAAATCGTGATCTTCGCCGTCTAGGGTCACCGTCACTTTGTCGGGTCGATTGCTAAGTTTTTGCACTTCACCTTCGAGAAAGCGAAACTGCTTTGGCCAGATCTTTGCTAGGCGTTCGAAAGCATAGTCCTTGAGATAAAAATTGTTGAAATGTATAGCCACATCGCCGTCGAGGAGTGGGTTGTGGAACGCTTCTTTGCGCCAATCGATGAAATGACTTCCGAACTTCAAGGTGGCATCCAGGGCATCGAGATCGTCCTTGTTGCCCAGGGAAAAATGAAGTCCTCTCTGCAACAAGCTGGCAAAACCCCCGTTGGTGCTTTCACCGATCCCCAAGATGGGTTTGCTTGGGTCGTAGATTGAGAAAACTTCCCAGCTGCTATCAAGCCAGGTACAAAAATGAGTCAGACTCAGGATTCCAGCTGTCCCGACTCCGATCACGCCTATTCTCTTTTTCAATGCAATCCCCTAGTGTCTCTATCTGTGTAATGAGATATTTCTTCTAATCTTTATCGAGACCTTCGAGATTTTCTTGAGACCTTCGGAAACTCGAATCCGAGCTTGAGCGCGATCCGGACGATGAATGATGGCCGGCCTCGGTTGTTCTAGAGCGCGTGAGGGAAGACAATGACAGCTGAATACCGGACCCCAGGGACCCGCGCCCTGCTTGCGGGTACCGAGTACCGGATACCGGGTGAAAGAGCCACGCGCACGGACCCTCCTCTGGGCGTTCGACATCCCTAAGCGAGGCACGACACCCTTAGCCGGGATGGATCTGTGCTCAGTGGACTGCAGAACCCTCGGGCGAACGCTTCAGAAGGGCGAATCGCTTGGCCACACCAGGTAATACACTTGTTCAATGTTGTCATAACAATATTAATTATTAGCATGTTTGTCTTATTTACATTTTCGTGGTAAATTCAGGAAGAAGTGTTGGTTTTGCCTTGGCTAAAGTCTGCTAAACAAAGAGCGATCTCGTTTCCTTTCGTTCTCTTTTTGTCGATGCTTCTTTTTACCATTGGTATAGGGTTTCTGGCTTTCGTTCAACGCGACATGAGGCTTCAGGTGCAAGCCCAGCGAACAAACGAGGTCTACATTTTGGCTCGGTCAGGGTTGGATTTCTTCTCCTTTCATCAGGTGGAGAACCCGTTCTTTTTTCCGTTAGGTGAGGCCAAGGGGCCGTTCGAGGTCAGGCCGGGCTACTTCTTCACAATAACCGGGATCGCCGGTGGTGGGGCCGACTGTCATGCATGGATCGAAGTGAATGGGCAACGAGTGGCTGAAAGAACTCTATCTATCCCGGGAAATGACGTTCCCGGCGGTGATCGAAGATACATCTACGATCACGACATAGTTAAGATGATGGACTTGGCCTCCGAATGATCATCCACTTGAAGAGAAGAAGAGCACTCGCTGCCGCAACTCTGGTAGAAGTTCTCATCGTATTTTTCATTTTTACGATCGTCCTGGTCATGGTCGGAGACATGTCGCGCCTAGCGCTGCATTCCCAGGCGGCGACGACCGAAAGGGTTGAAGCGAGAAGGTACGCCACGGTGGCCTTGGCTCAAATGAGGCTTGAGCTTTCAACCAGCCGCAGTTTCCAAGGAAGTGCCGCCACCTCACCCCCTGTAGGCGGGGAGGATTGGTGGAGTCCGGCTCCAGATGATCCGCTCATCGTGCGGATCAACGTCGAGGGGGGAACGAGTATTGTAGCCTATTGGCTCGAGCCCGACAGCGGTCAGGTCTGGAAGCGCGTGACTGCCTCGGGTCAGGCTCGACCTATTCTTCGGGGGGTCGAAGCCTTCGAGTTTCAACAGAACGTCCAGGGTAATGCATGCCTAATGGCAGCTCGAATCAAGATGAACCGGCTTAGGCAGCCCGTGAACATTTGGGCCAGAGCGGTGAGGTCCTAGGAGGCTGACATGACACTGAGGCCGACAAATAGATCCGCTTCGAGTCGGGGACTCACGGTCCTAGAACTCGTTATTTCTCTTCTCTTGCTGTTCATCGCTTCTTCTTTCCTGATGGGCATGTTTCTTAGCGCAAGTGGCGCACCAAAGCGCTTGGATCAGGGCTCGAAGCTTGAGCAGGTCGCTTCACTGAAGATGGACGAGATTGTGGCCGCAGATCTCGGCTACGTTCCTCCGAGCGAAACAGGCACCATTGCGGAGTTCCCGGAGTATACGTATGCCGTTGACAAAACGGATTGGAGCGCTGACCCCAAGTTTTATCTGGTGACGGTGGAAGCCTTCAGTCCTGACGGGCAGTCCAGACTGCTCACAGCCTTGAAACCCAAGAATGCTCCGGTTCCCCCACCTCCACCCGCTCTTGAGATCCTTTTCCCTCCTCGAGAGGTCGACCCTGAAGAGGAAGATCCTTGGATCCCACCCCTACTTCCACCACCAGCGACGATCGAAGATCCGGGCATGTGCTTCAGTTGTCATAACACCAATCCCGAGTATTATCCCGACTGGGTACGGGACAATATCGTGAGCAACGCCGTACTTTCGGGCGACGCAGAAGACACCGAAGATCTCGAGGGAGCGGTCTCTTATGTCATTGAGTCGATTTTCAATCCCAGCGCCTATATCGTCGATGGCTACGGCATAGAGACTGGTGACCCTAACGATCCCGAGTACTCTCCCATGAACAGCAATTTTGCTGAAACGATTTCTCAAGCAGAGGCTGAAGAGATCGCCAACTGGCTGATCAGTGGAGGGACCAACTATTCGGCTCCCACACCACCACCACCGCCACCGCCACCTCCTCCGCCGGCCGAACCTGCCCCCCCCTCCCCTGCGCCGACTTTTTGACGGTGTGACTCGAGGACTATGGGCTCACTCTTTTCGCTGAGGTCTTCCGGTGTTGGAGCGAATCGTCGCCACGCTTACGAGACCCTATTCAATCAAATTCGCAACGACAAACTCGGCGAGTCTGCAGCCTATTCAGCCTGGTTGTTTCTAGGTCAAATAGAAGCCAAACATCAGGGAAATACAGAAGAACTCAAGGCGGCTTACTCCTACTTTACGAGGCGTCTCTGCCGAGGCCCTGTGAGCGAATGGAAGACTCTAAATCCCGAATCGTCTCAGATGACCAGAAAAGAGTTCTCGGCCACCTTCAGGCGCATCAAGGGTGGACAGACTGTTTACAGTGAATCCGTTGGAGCCAGTCGAAAGTCCCGTATAGAAGAGCCGGAGAAAAGGACACCTAGGGGTTGGTCCCCGCCGGAACGCATTGTTGGCAAGTATCTCGAGCAGTTAGCCCTCCTCTTAGAATGTGGCATTCCTATCGCAGATGCCTTGGACACTCTTAAGAGTTCGAATGCCGAGCCGTACCTGGACGACGTCACCGAACTCATGCTCAAGGAGATCACCACCTCCGGGACTGCCCTTTCTCAAGCGATGGGCCGCTTCCCCAAATGCTTTCCGGGCCCGGTTCTGGCCCTCGTCCGGTCGGGAGAGTCGGTTGGCGCCTTAACTGCAGGTCTGAAGCGTGCTTCCGTATTATTAGAAAAGCAGAGCCTACTCAAGGCCAGAATCTCCCAGGCGGTCAGTTCTCCAGCAATTATCCTGGGGATTGGCGCAATCATCATTTTCGGGATCGTCAAGTTCATCATACCGAAATTCTTGGAAGTCTACGACCAAATGAACCTGGAAATGCCCGCCCTATCACAGGCTGTCATAACTGCCGTGTCGGTGCTCAACAATCCATGGTTCTTGGTCTTTCTGGCTATTTTGGCGGGAGTTCTGTTTCGATATCGTCATCCCATAAAGCAAAAGCTCTTCAATTGGGCCATAGAGACCCCGATCATAGGGCGATGGATCAAGGTTGGGCTGGCCAAAGAGATGTGCGATATTCTTTCGGATCTTCATTCGAGCGGTGTGCCCCTTCAGAAATCTTTCCAAATATTGGCCGACTGCACCAGCTACGATGCTCACAAGAATCAGATTCTCAGAGCATCAGATTCCCTTCAGAGCGAAGGCTCACTTTCCCACGCCCTCCTGAATATCAGCACCGTACCAAAGCTCGTTGCGGTCATGGCCCACGTTGGTGAAGAAGCCGGAACCCTAGACACTCTTCTCAGGTCTCTGTCGAAGGTGCTAGACGATGAGCTCGAGACCTCATTGAGCCAGTTTGTGACCACCATCGAACCGGTGGCCCTAACCATCCTGGGAG
>JBJHCR010000002.1:62278-70483 GCA_050486105.1 Vulcanimicrobiota bacterium | reverse complement strand
GTATTACGGGCTTCGGAGCACTGCACCTTAAAGCGAAGCGTTACGAAGTCTGCAAGCAGGAACAATTTCATTGTCAAGGGGGTTTCCGGCCAGCCTCCTAGGGCCTGCAGACCTTCTAAAAATCGAGGGGGATCCGCTCTACAAGAGGAGGGCGGACGACGCTGTAATGGTCTCCTCCTAGGACCAACTCCCGGCAGGGGCCTCGAGTGAGGGGCACCGACCAGTTTTGAGGCTTTTCGGCCCAGCACAGCACCACCGGAGCCTGCAACTCCCCGTAGCCGAATTCTTGCAGGATCTTCAAATGATGGCGGTACAGCTGCAAATAGGCTTGGAACTGCTCGGCACCGAGAGTCTCCAGAGTCAGCCAACCCTCCCCCAGGCAGTTTTCATAGAGACTTTCCAGGGGAACTTTAGAGCACCGGGCTCGCAAGGTTGTAAGAGTTGGCGGCTGCAAGCTGTAGGTGTGAAGGAGAGAGAGCAAAGCTTGCAACTCTTCCTCTTCCAGGGGTCCATGGGGAGGATCGATCATGACCACCACCTCCACTTTGCGTCCCTGTTGCTCCAATCGACTGCCCAAACCATGGGCCAGAGAAGCCCCAAACGACCAACCCAGGAGGGCCAGTGGGCCCTTGGGTTGGGCTTCGTCTATGAGGCCGGCGTAGTCGTCGAGCATGGCCTTTAAGGTGAGGTGCTCGTCCTGAGGGTCTCGCAGCCCTCGCGATTCCAAAGCGAATAGGGGCCTTTCGGAGCAACGCTTTCGCAGGCGTTCGTAGACGGTGATGTGACCCCCGGCCGGATGCAAGCAAAACAGCGGAGTGCTGAGGCCACCCTGCTGCAGGCAAACCAGGGGTCCGCCGGTTTTGTCGCCCTCCTCGAGGAAGGCTTCAAACTCAGCCAAGGTGGGTCGAGCCAGCAGGTCCCCGGGCTGCAGCACCCGACCGAGTCGGCGTCCCACTTCAGCCAAGAACTGCATGACCCTCAAGGAATCGAAGCCCGATTCCAGTAGGTGGTCGTCGGGAGCGATGCTGCCGGGAGGGGCCCCCACTATGCGTGCCGCCAGCTGCTGCAACCAGGACGTTTCTTCGGCGTCCACTTCCAGCTGAGTGCTCTCGTCTTTGTGCCCGAAAGGATAGGTGGGCAAGAGCACTCGACGGGGAGCTCGGTCTCGATAGACCTGCTGCCAGTTCGGGTTCCATCCCAGTTGATAGAGTTCTCCCAGACTGCCGAGGAGACTCTCTCGCTCGGCTTCCCCCCGGCGCAGACTGCCTAGCCACAGGGGCCTGAGGTCTGGAACCCTGGAGGGTTCCAAGGAGGCACCGACGGAACCGCTATTTTGCTGAGGAACTCGAGAGCGGGTGGCCTGCAAGTTCGCACCCAGCCCACAAAGCACCGGGTGAGGGCCCACCTCCAGGCAAGCTTCGACTCCGAGATTCAAGAGGGTTTCCACGGCCTGCTGAAAGAGCACGGGTTTTCGCACTCCGGACCGCCAAAAGTCCACCGAGCAGGCTTCTTCAGCCGTCAACATTGCGCCACTTACGGTGGAAATCACCCTGGTTTCAGGCTTATTCCACCTTACTTTGGAGAGGGCAGCGGCGTATTCGTCGAGGATCGGCTCCAGTAGGGGAGAGTGGAAGGCGGTGGTCACCGGGAGTCGGCTCCAAGCTAGTCCCTGCCCACTCAGGTCGAGTTCCAGGGCCTGCAAAGGATCTCGATGCCCAGAGACCACCACCGCCTGCGGGCCGTTCACCGCCGCGATCACTAGTGGTCTACCCTGGAGGAGCCTTTGCACCGTCTCCTCTGCAGCCCAGACGGCGGTCATACCCCCACCAGGCGGTAAAGTATCCATAAGGGCTCCCCGTTTTAGGAGTAGATTGAGCCCGTCTTCCAGACTGAAGACCCCAGCTACACAGGCAGCCAGATATTCGCCCAGACTGTGACCCAGCAGCAAGTCCGCTTCGATGCCCCAGCTTTTCCAAAGCTCCGACAAAGACCATCCGAGGGCCAAGTGGACGGCCTGATGGCTGGCCCCCGGGGCACCATCTTGCAGAGCTTCCAGCATGGTGAAGCTTGAGCAGGTCAGCTCTTTCAGCACCCTGTCGCAGTGCACCAGGGCTTGCCTGAACACCGGCTCACTGTGGATCAATTGGCAACCGGCCCCAGCCTGCAGCGAGCCCTGGCCGGTGAAGAGAAAGGCCAGCTTCGGTTCGGGATGGGCCCGGGTCCAAGGTGCTTGGCTCAGGCCCTCTGCCAGCGTGGCGGCCGTGCTCCCCACCACCGCTAGGCGATAGGGAAAGTGCTCCCGGCCTAGGGCGCTGGTGAAGCCCAGGTCCCAGGCACGGCTGGGGGATTTGGCCAGTTGCTCCTGGGTGGACCTCCTCAAGCGCTCAAGGCCGCCGGGGCTGGCGGCGCTGAGACAAAAGAGTGCAGAGGCATCTTGGACCTCACTTTCTGTTTGAGGCAAAGGGGGGCCCTCCAGCACCACCACCGCGTTGGTGCCCCCCATTCCCAGAGAGGTCACCGCCGCCCGCAGGGGACGCTCCAGAGGCAAAGGGGTTCTCAAGAGCGGGAGGATCAATTGACCCTCAAGGGCTTTCAAGTTCGGGTGAAGTTCCCCTAAATCGGGCTGAGGGGGGACCTCTCCTTGGCTCACCACCAAGAGCGCGTGCAACAACCCCACGGCCCCGGCTGCGATTTCGGCGTGGCCCACCTGGGCTTTGACCGCCCCCAACAGCAATGGGGTCTCACCACCGCCGTAGACTTCAGCCGCGGCCTGGAGCTCGATCCCGTCCCCTAAAGGGGTGCCGCTGCCGTGGGTTTCCAGAAAGTGGAGGTCCTGGGCTCTCAGACCGGCATCGGCGAGGGCGGTCCGGGCCACCTCTCGTTGACCTCGAACCGAAGGCGAGGTCAGGCTGCTGCTGCGGCCGTCGTGCTGAACCGCCGCGCCTTTAAGCACCCCTAGGATCGGGTCTCGATCTTCTAGAGCCTCCTCCAGCAGTTTCAAGACGAACACCACGCAGGCCTCACCTCGACCGAAACCATCGGCCTGGGCTCGGAACGGCTTGCAGCGCCCGTCGGGGGCCAGCACTCGAAGCTGAGAAAGCGCTACCAAGGAACGGGGGCTTTCGATCAGGTGTACGGCACCGGCCAAGGCCATTCGGCATTGGCCGGTGCGCAGATGCAGCATGGCGGTCTGCACCGCCACCAGTCCCGAGGAACAAGCGGTGTCCAGGGCCAGCACTGGCCCTCGCAGATCTAAGAGATGGGCCAAGCGACCCACACCCATGGAAGGGAGGTTGCCCAGGGGATCAGGCCCGGCAATCGGGCTTGGGGATAGCCCTAGGAACACCCCGCACCCGGTCTCCCCTTGGGAGCGCGGGGCATAGCCAGACCTTTCCAGGGCCTCCCAGCCCACTTCCAGCAACAGCCGGTGCTGAGGATTGAGACCCTCGACTTCCAGGGGGCTCAGACCGAAGAGTTCTCCGTCAAACGGGTCTTCTTCGAGCAGGCTGGCCCGCTTGGTGTAGGTCTTTCCGGGCACCCCCGGTCGAGGGTCGTAGAAGCGGTCTATGGGCCAGCGCTCTATGGGCTCGGACAGCGTTCGGCCCTGGCCGAGAAAATCCCAAAACTGCTCAGGCGTGCACAGGCCTCCGGGCAACCGGCAAGCCACCCCGATCAGCGCCACCTCTTTGCTCTTCGCCGGTCTTGGCCTCACCGGGGCTGGACCTTGGGCCTCCTGAGGGATCGTCGAGCTCGGCTGAAGAGCCGAAACCAGGGCCTCTATGGTTGGGTGCTCGAAAGTCAGGGTTGAGGGCAGATTCAAGCCTAAGGCGGCCGACAGGCTGTTCGCCAGCACCACGGCGCTCAAGGAATCCAGGCCCAGGTCGGCCAGCGGGCGTTCGGGGTGCAATTCCCCCTCTAGCTCCGGACCCAATAGGCCCCGGAGCTGCTCCTCCAGCAAAGCTCGCAAGAGGGTGCTCCGCTGACGGGGGTTGACCAAGATCAGTTTCTGAGCCAGTTCGGTGGTTTGGGGTTGCTGCCGTCGGTCTTCGGCCAACTGCTGAAGCTCGCGTCGATCGATCTTGCCGCTGGGGCTTCGCGGCAAGTCTGGGCAAAGGTAGATCCTGGTAGGGCAGCGTTTCGGATCGAGCTGGGACCGGCAGATGGCCAGCAGCTCCAGATCGGAAATCTGATGGCCTTCGGTGGGCACCACCCAGGCCACCACCTCTTCTCCAAGGTAGGGATCGGGGGCTCCCACCACGGCGCAGTCGGCCACCTCGGGCCGGGTCAACAACAGCTCCTCCAGGGGCTGGGGATAGACGTTGGTGCCGCCCGTCACGATCCGATCGTGGCGTCGGCCCACCAGGTGTAGGTGCCCGCTCTCATCCTCGTAGGCCAGGTCTCCGGTGGCGATCCAACCTTCGGTCTGCTCACCTTCGCCCGTCGCTGAGGCCAGGAGGCGCCCCTGGCGGCCGGGAGCTCGCAGCAAAATCTCGCCGACTTCCGGGTCCTCGGGGTCCGGGCACAGACGCACCTCGATCTCAGGAGCGAACTGCCCCAAACTCCCGGAGCTGTCGCCCAAGTTGGTGCGGGCCACCGGGCCCAGCTCGGTCAACCCATAAACCGAGGCCGTTCTCACCCCCAGACCCTTGTGCAGTCGCTCGATCAGGCTGGGCGAGACGGTGGAGCCGCCGAGCAGCAAGCTGCGCAGCTTGGGGAACCTCAATCCTCGCGCGTGGGCGGAGTTCAGCAGCGCCTCGGCCATGGACGGAACCAACATGGCGGTCTCTATACCATGGTCGAGGAGGGCTTGAACCACCGTTTCTGGGTGGTAGCGCGGCAGCAGCACCAACTCCATCTTTTGCAAGAGTCTCAGATAGAGGTACTGGGTGCCGAAGGCTCCGGCTAGCGGTAAGGTCACCAGGGAGCGACGCGGGGGAGCCGAGGCCGGGCGCTTCTCAGCGAAGGCCAAGTAGCGCGAAGCCACCACCCCGTGGCTCCAGACCACGGCCTGGGCCAAGCCGCTGCTGCCGCTGGTGTAGACCACTTGGGCGGGGTCCTCGGGGTCTCTGGCCACCGGCTGGGTCAGAGCAGCAGCCTGCTGGAGCCTATCGAGCTCGGGCCATCTCAGAAAACCTGAACGGGGGTATCCGAGGGTCAAGTCGCTGAAGACTAAGCGGGCTTCGGTTTCCTCGAGGATCCGCTCCACCTCGGCTTGAGGGCTGCCGTCACCCAAGATTACGGCGACTCCTCCAGCTCGCAAGGTGGCGGTGAACAGGATCAGCAAGTCTGGACTATTGGGCCCATGCAAGATCACCGTTTCCCCAGGCTCAAGATCGAGTTCCAAGAGGCCTTGCGCCAGTCTGGAAGACGCTTCATGGAGTTGGCGGCTGCTCCAGGTTTGCCCGCCGAAGTGCAGGGCCGGAAAGTCTCCAAACTCAGCGAGCTGCCGTTCGGCCCAGTTGGCAACGTTCATCAGCGACGGCGGCCCTGGGCGAAGTCCACGAACTGACCAACGCTGACCTCCGAGAGGTCGTGGTGCTGGTAGCACTCCTCCAGGGTGCGCAGCAGGCCTGCGGCAGGTTCCTCCGGGCGGTACTGGGCCCGACTACGGGGCAACATTTTGTCCGACCGAGTGGCCCGCAAAGAGGCGGCCACTCGGACCGTGTCTCGGTCCTGGGTCCGATGAGGCAGATCCCCCCTCAACAAGAGCAAATCACCTGCGCGGGTCACTGGGGTTTCTAAGAAGTCTTCGACATCCCAGTCCAGGGTGAACAGGGGTTGCTGTGGCTCCTCGAGGAGAGCGGCTTCTTCGGATGACCCATAGACCGCGGTGCGCCCCTGCTCGGTGAGCCAGCGTCTGCCTCCTGCACCCACCGTCCGCCGGAAGGCTTCGGGATCCTTGGCTTTCAAGGTGTCCAGAGGAAGCAGGCACAGGTTGGATTTTTCGGCCTGGGGTTTCTCGATGGGGATCCAGAAGTTCAGATAATGGAGGTGATCCCCCGACAGTCGGTAGTCCAAGTCGTAGTCCTGGTGAACGGTCGATGTGCGCTGGGCCAAGCGGGTGACCACGTAATGGCTCAAGGTCAGAAAGTTGATGGAGTCGACCTGCAGGGAGGTGGCCTTGCGCACCACTTTGAGTACCTCTTCGGCCTTCGGCAAGAAGGCCGCCAGGGCTCTGCGCCCCACGGGCTTGAAGCCGAAGGGGTAAGTCTCCGGCTCGGCTCCCCCGGCAAAATCTCTTCGAAAGGTCTCAAGCTCCGGGGCCTTCAAGAAGTTTCGAATCACCACGAATCCTCGGGTTTCAAGGTCCCCCCAAGGGACCAGGCTCAGCACTTTTCCCCCGAGTCCGCCAAGGCGACTTCCATGACCGGAGGCAGAATTGGAGGCCGGGCAGGCAGGGTTTGCAGCAGCGTCAGGCCGCAGGATTCAAACAGCGCTCGGTAGTCTTCGAGGGTGCGTTCCCGCCCTCCCAGCACCGTCAGCATGTGTAGATCGAGCATGGCCTGCTCTGGCAAAAGCTCTTCCTCCTGCTCTGGCAAGATCCGTTCCACCACCAAGAGACGGCTGTTGGGGCCCATGCTGCGGGCACAGTTTGTCAGGAGGCGTTGGCAGTCCTCATCATCCCAATTGTGCAGCACGGCCTTTAGGATCAGCACCCCCGTGCCTTGGGGGAGTTCTTCAAAGAAGGAGCCTCGGATCACTCGGCATCGCTCGGTGAGACCCGCATCGGAGAAGGCCGCTTCGGCCGCTTCGGCGGCCTGAGGAAGCTCCAATAGCAGGCCCGAGAGATCCTCTCGGGCCCTCAGCAGCTCCAGCAGCAGATTCCCCTGGCCTCCTCCTATATCGAGGACCGTGGACTGTGCTGGTATAGGGTAGGTGAGATGGAGGTGGCGGGCCATCACTCGTTGCTCTCCCTGACTGAGCCTCAAAAAGGCTTCGTTCATCGGGGGATTCTGGGCTCGATGCTCCCAGGCCGTGACTCCGAAGAGCTTAGGGAACGAGGGCTCTCCAGTGCGCACGCTGTGCTCGAGGGCTCCCCAAGCGCGATAATATTCCCCTCCCGTCAGCTCTAACCAGGCCCGAAGTGAAGCAGCAAATCCGTCTTTTTTGAGCAAACGAGCAGTGTCCGAAAGACCCCACAAACCCGCCGTATAGGTCAGCAAGTCCAAGCTCAGGAGAGCCCTCAGCAACCGCTCTAAGGCACCAGGGTGGAGATCTAGGTTGGCGGCGAGACGCTGGCAGGAGGCAGGTTCTTTGTCCAACTCTTCAAGCAAGCCCAATTGCACCGCCGTCATCAGCACGCAGGTTTGCTGAAAACCGTTGGCCATTTCGGCCAGGCGTTGGAGATTGTTTTGTCCCTTTTTTCCTTTAGCCAAGGTGGTGATAGCCTCCGTCGAGCACCAAGATCTGCCCGGTAACCGAGGGCATGCCGGTCAGTAGCGCTGTCGTGGTCTCGGCCACCTCTTCCGGGGTGACCAGCGTTTCCAGGGGAGTCCGGGAGCGAACCCATTCCCGCACCCTCTCGCGTTTCGGGCCTAACCCCCGAGCCACCCAGTCGGTGTCCACAAATCCGGGAGCCACGGCGTTGACTCGGATCTCCGGGGCCAGAGCGCGCGCCAGCGTGACCGTCAGGCTGTTCAAAGCAGCTTTGGAAGCACAGTAAGGGATGCTGCTACCAAGTCCCGTTTGGGCCGCCGTGGAAGAGATGTTGACCACCGCACCTCGGGATTCCCGCAAGGCCTCGGCGGCGGCTCGGGTGGCCAGGAAAGCCCCCTTCACGTTGACCGCCATGATCCGGTCCCAGGTGTCCCCATCTAGCAACTGAAGCTCTTTGGGCTTCACGAAGACGGTGGTTCCGGCACAGTTCACTAGATAATCCAGACGGCCCCAGCGCTTGAGAGCGGCCTCGACCAGGCGCAGACAGTCGGCCTCTTCGGCCACGTCGGCTTGCACCGTCTCTGCCTCTGCCCCGAGACATCGAACCTCATGGGCGGTCTGCTCGGCCTTCTCGGCCGAGCGATGAAAGCCCACCACCATCCGACAGCCGCGCCGGGCCAGGCTCAGTGCGATCGCTTGGCCTAGGCCGCCGGAGGCTCCGGTGACCAAGGCCACCTTCTGCTCCAGGTCACTTTCCATCTAAGGTGCCCCTCGTTGAAGTTGTCGCTCAAGGTCCAGCAACTCCCTGAAAATGGGACTGCCTTGGGG
>JBJHCR010000002.1:0-62268 GCA_050486105.1 Vulcanimicrobiota bacterium | reverse complement strand
GCCTTGGGGGAAGAGCACCTGATCCTTGAGCTGTCCGGCCGGGGTTCCCCGGGCCGTCTGCCGTCGCCGATGCTCCCGGAAACAGCCCGGGGTCAGCAATCTCACCTCCAGGGGAGCCAAATCCTGAAAGCCTCGCTTGAGTTGATAGCGAGAGTTGATCGCTCGAAGCTCTTCGTCGAGACGTTGAGCCAAGCCCTCGATGGCGGTCTCTTGGGCTGTTTCCAGCACCAGGACGTAACCTGGCTTTCCTTCGCCTGCATCTCGCTCCAAGGCGCAGACCAGGGCGTTCTCGAAACCTACGGCAAACTCGCTCGCCATGGTTTGCAGGGCTTTTTGCACCTGAACTTCTGCCAGTTTCTCACCGGTGAGATCGCTCACCGAGCGCCGTCCGACATACTCTAGTCGGGGCAAGCCTTGCCAGCGCCCCGAAACTTGAAAGAGATCTGCGGTGGAATATCGATAGAGTCCGCCCAAGGTGGTGATGATCGCTTCGTACCTCTGCCCGTCTTCTAGTTCGAAGTAGGTCTTGGTTTCCCCGTTGTTCGGGCTGCTCCCCTCGGGTAGGAACTCGAAGAACCCGCCTTTGAGGTTGAGAGGTTGAGCGATGGGATCGGGGTCCATCGTCATGGTCAAGAAGGCTTCGCTGCTGATGGACGGCATGGGCAAGAACCCGCTGCAGTAATCGTCTTCCATGGCGGGGCGGTAACGCTTGATATAGCTTCCGCTCCAACTGCAGAGCAAGCGCAAGTTGGGCCAGATGTCTCTAGGTTTCAGGCGCCCTAGAACCTGCAATCTCTGGTTCAGTTCTAGCGCGCGTTCAGGCTCAGGTCGGCGTTGGGGCTGACCCAATACGGTGCCTAGCCGCACTTCTTCGATCAGGCGCTCAGCTTGGCTTTCAAGGGTGTCGACCACGGTGAGAAATCGACTGGGGTGGAGGCAGGCTACGGCATAAAGATCGTGGGTCGCGGCCGAGCACAGTAGGTAATAGAGACGTTCGGCGTCGTCTTCCACCACCGAGGTGAAGCCCTTCAGCCAGGGGGCCACCGCGTCTTCCTGACCGGGGCGAGATTCGGTGGGGAATTCGGTGGTGCTGCAGTAAGGGACTCTGCTAGGGCCCAAAAACTCTCGGACCGGCTTCGGGGAGATGTGGGTCACCAGAGTGGTGTCCGGGCGTTCGGCCAATTCCGGAAAATGGTGGAGCTGAGTGCCATAGAGGGTCAGGAAGGCCTCCATGGTTTGGGCGCTGGAGCTAGGGGTCACCGGGATTTTCTTGGGTTCGGCGGTGGTGCCGGTGGTCTTCCAGAAGCGAATGGGCTCCTCAGCGGTCAACACTCCCGAGACCCCAGCAGCGGCTCTTTCGATCCAAGGGGCCAGGTTCTCGTAGGGGCGGATAGGGACCGCAGCCCGATAGTCGTCCCAGGAGGCAAATTTTGAGAACCCGTGCTCTCGACCGAACTCGGTCTCGGCGTTCGGCTCCATACAGCGGCGCCAGGCGTGTTGCTGCAACTCTTCAGCTCGGCCTTCGCGCACTGCCTTTAGGAATCGCTCCCGGGCGCGCAGAGCCTGATGTGCCAGTCGCTCTAGCAGATTTCGAGCCATGGTCTCACTTTCTCGACTCTTAGAAGAGATCCATCCATGCGCCTCAAAGTCTCTTTAGGTTGCTAAGTGCTCTGTCAAGCTTAAGTTTGCGGGTTGGGGTGGAGAGGTGCAATTCTCGTTGCGTTGCTCCTCACTCAAGTATGATCGAATACTAGTCGCTCGGAGCGCGTTGCGATAGGAGCACTTCTAGACGATTCATTCTTGACCGGAACTACGCCCAGCACCACTCAGCCATCTTGGGCCTTTCGTCTGAAATCCTAAGAGCATTTAGACAGCATCGAATCCTTGTGAGGACCTTCCATACAGTGACCTACGGATCCAACCTGGTAGAGATGGCCCTCGGGGTGGCTGCGGCCACGCCCGAGCGCGGCTTTTTTGCTTTCGTGGGGGACAGAATCTCCGGGTCTCTAACCTACGCCGAGCTCGATTGCTGGGCCCGTGGTCAGGCCGCTGCTCTGCAAGCCCGAGGTTTGCAGCCTGGTGACCGGGCGGTGATCGCCTGTGGCCCTCCTTTGGACTTCGTTAGGGCTTTCTGGGGCTGTCTTTACGCCGGCCTCGTGGCGGTGCCAGCCCCGTCCCCCCAAGCCGGTCGCCTTCGGCGCACTCTGCCTCGACTGCTAGGCGTCGTCGAAGACTGCCAGGCTGCCATTCTCTTGACCGACAGCGGCACCCTGAGAGCCCTCCCTGCGGAGTTGCAGTCCCTGGCCGCCTCGCTAGAGCACACCTCTGGTGAGGCTGAAACCTGGACCCCACCGAAGGTGACTAACGAGGAGCTGGCTCTGCTGCAGTACACCTCAGGTTCCACTCGCCAACCCCGAGGGGTGATGCTGAGTCACCGGAATCTGCTTCACAACCTATCCATGTTGGCTGAGTTCCACGGCCGGCAGTCGAACATGCGTATGCTCCATTGGCTGCCGCTGCACCACGACATGGGCCTGATTCGAGGGATGCTGTCACCCATGCATATGGGTGGCTCTTGCGCCTTCTTGGACCCTCTGCAGTTCGTGCAGCGTCCCCTTCGTTGGCTGCAGGCAGCCTCCCAATTTCAGGCGACCGTCATTGGAGCACCCAACTTCGGCTTTGCCTTGACCGCCCGTAAGGTCCAACCCTCACAGCTTCAAGGACTGGACCTATCCAGGATTGAGATCGCTTTCTGCTCGGCCGAGCCGATTCGGCTCTCGGCCCTGGAGAACTTCGCAACTCTCTTGGGCCCCTCGGGATTTCGCCGAGAGGCCATCAAGCCCGCCTACGGCTTGGCCGAGGCCACGGTCATGGTTTGCGGGGAGACCAACTCTAGCTATCGCCACCACACCGTCAGCAGGCAGGCCCTAGCTCAGAATCGAGTGCAGCCTCCCAGCTCGGAAGACGATCAGCTGGACCTGGTGGATTGCGGGGCCCCCTTGGGGCAACAGGAGGTGCTGATCGTGGACCCCCACGGACACAGATGCTCCCCCCAGGAGGTGGGGGAGATCTGGCTCAGGGGAGAGAGCGTGGGTCAAGGGTATTGGAATCGTTCCAAGGAGACTTTGGAGACTTTTTCGGCCTTTTTAGCCGATGGGGAAGGGCCGTTTTTGCGCACCGGGGATCTTGGCTGGCTGAGCCCCGAGGGCACCTTGACGGTCTGCGGCCGTCTGAAGGACCTGATCATTGTTCGAGGACAGAACTTCTATCCTCAGGATCTCGAAACTGCCGTGGAAGAGGCTTTGGCCGAACTCCGACCCGGCTGCAGCGCAGCCTTTGCCACCGACGACGGCCCGGTCTTGGTCTGCGAGGTGGGCAAGATCATGGAGTTCGAAGACCGGTCCGAAGCTCCGGAGCTGGCTGTCCTTGCCAGGCTGAGCCGAGGAATCTGGGAAGCTGTGGGTGGGGAGTTTGGGCTGGCTCTACACCAGGTGATTTTGTTGCCCAAGGGAGCCTTGCCCAAGACCGCCAGCGGCAAGGTGCAGCGCTCCCGCACCCGGGAGCTCCACCTCAGCGGGGAGCTACCGGCGCTCCACCGCTGGGTGGGTCCGAAGCGAAATGAGTAGCCAGATCGCCCCGATTCAGTTTTCCCTGGTCAGTGCGAGGAAGGTCGTTCACCAGGTGGTAGCTGCGGGGTCTTTTAGGACCGCTCAAGTGGGCGCGAGCGAAGCCTTCCAGCTCTTTGAGACACAGGTTTTGCCCCGGTCGAGGGACCACCGCCGCCACCACCCGCTGCCCCCATTCTGGGTCGGGCTCGCCGTAGACCGCCACTTCCAAAACCCCGGGGTGAGAACCCAGCACCGCCTCGACGGGGATGGGGTGCACGTTTACTCCTCCGGTGATGATGGTGTCGTCGGCCCGGCCCACCAAGAACAGATAATCATCCTGCTCCAAGTAGCCTAAGTCGCCGACCTCCACGAATCCCTCCCGGCGGCCCGAGCGCAGCAGCACCCGTCCCACCTCACCAGGCCGGCACAAAGCGCCGTCGCCCCGGAGGATCTGCACTCGGCCGTGGGAGCGACCCACGGTGCCGGGATGCTGCAACCACTCTTCGGGCCCCACTCGAGTGCCCGGGCTCTCGGCTGCACCGTAAACCTCGTAGAGGACCGGACCCCACCAGTCCAACATGCTCCTTTTTACGGGTATAGAGCAGGTCGCTCCGGTGTGCACCACGTGGCGCAGGTTCGAGGGGTCGAAGCTCTGTCGGACCTCTTGGGATAGGCCCAGGAGGCGGACAAAGTGGGTGGGGACCATCAAGGTGGCGGTCACTCGGTGTTTCGACATCAACTCGAGGGCCGAACGGGGATCCCATCCTGGGCTGCGACTGTTGGCATTCGAGTCTTTCGGCTCGCTTTCCTCCGGCCCGTGCAGCCCGAGCACTACGGTGTGGCCTAGGTGAAGCTGGTCCAGGCACCACAACAGAGAGGCGCTGTGATGCAAAGGTGAGGCCACCAGATGCACCGCCCCGGATTGTGGGGTGAGGCCACAGACGGTGTGCAGATGCCGAGCCGCCTGCCGTCCTAGGACCTCCGGCGAAAGCCCGCTCAAGGACCTCTTGATAGCCCTGGCCTGGCCGGTGGTTCCCGAGGTGAAGAACAGCAATTGCCCGGCCTGTCGGTTCGCCGGGGTCTCCGAGCTGTGCCCCTGGCAAAGGGTTCGCCAGGACCGCCCTGGGTTCTCCAAGAGCAGCAGGCGACCGCCTAGGCGTTCACCCAGGGCCGGGGACCACGCCCGCTGCGGTTGGTCGGACAGCAGGAACTCGGCGCCCTGCTCGTTCAGCAATGCCTCTATATCTGGCTGGGGTAGCTTGGGGTCGAGAACCGCCAGGTACCAACCGACCTGTAGGCCGGCTAGGCATAATTGCAGGACTTGCAGACGGTTTCCACAGGCCGAGGCCACCACCGATCCCGGGCCCAGTCCTTGCTCCGTCAGGGCTCGGGCCAACTGGTTGCAGCTCGCCAAAAGCTCTCTTGCGGTCACTTCACGCCCGGCCTCGTCGATCACCGCCACCCGATCTGGGGCTAGCTGGGCCAGACTCCAGAAACCGAAGTGAGCCACCTTAGCTCTCCCAACTTAGAACATCGTCCCTCATAGGGATATCTTAATGGACTACGGAAACATTCCTAGTATGCGCGCCATTGATGCCTGGGTTAACGTTGAACTCCCCCCCACCCCCACCAATTGGCAGCGGCAGGCTGCCGAGCTCTTCGGCCGCCCGGTGGAGGAACTCTTTCGCCAGCACACCCATGAGGAAGTGCTGCAGGCTATGGATCGGTCCTCGGTTGAACGGGCCCTATTGACCATCAGGGCCGAACGGCCCTCAGCCAAGGTGCTGAAGTTTCTCGAGCTCAACCCCGGAAGATTCGGCCTTTCGGCCTTGGTAGACCCCCGGCAAGGCATGAAAGCGGTGAGGGCCCTGGAAAGGGTGGTGCGAGACCACGGTGTCCGCCTAGCCCGGATCATTCCCTGCCTCTTCAACCTCCCGCCTGACGATCGGGTCTACTACCCCATCTACGCTAAATGCGTGGAACTCGGCTTGCCGATCTCCCTCAACTGTGGGTTGCCTGGGCCACCTCTTCCCGGTCGCTGTCAAGATCCCATTCATCTGGATGACGTCTGCTTATTTTTTCCCGAACTCACCGTGATCATGGCTCACGGGGCCGATCCCTGGTGGGAGCTGGCGATCCGGCTTCTGGGAAAGCATCCGAACCTGCACTTAATGACCTCGGCTTACGCACCCAAGGCTCTCCCATCCAGGCTCTTAGACTTTATGAACGGTCGGGGTTCGAGCAAGGTGATGTTCGCCACCGACTATCCTTTTCTCACCATGGAGCGCTGCATGAAGGAGGCTGCCGAACTCGAACTGTCTCCAGAATCTCTCGATTCCTACTTGTATCGAAATGCGGCCCGGGTGCTTTTCGGGGAAGAGCACTAGCATGACTTTTCCGGGGGAGTTTCGCCAAACTGTCCGATCCTTAGCGGTCCCTGTGGAGAATCAGCAAGCCCAGATCTTGGCCGTCTTAAAGCGGTGTCGCCGACTGTTGGAGACGGTCGACATCCCAACGGTCTTGCATCGGGTAGTCGGGGAAGAGTTTGCTCCGAGGGCTCTGGGACAGCTCTCGGGTTGCCAACATTTTGGCTTCCTGGGCCCTTCTAACTTGGCATCATCGGTCTGGGCTGCTTTGGCCCAAGAGGCTGGGTTTCTTGAGAATCCTCAGCACTTTCAAAGTGAAATCCTAGCCAGAGAATTGAGTTGGCGCCTGGGTGGCCAACCGGTTCGGGTAACGGTGATGAAGGTGGAGACCACTCTGGCTTCGGGGCGGCGAGGGGGGATAGAGGTTTTCTTCCCCGAGGTGGAGTTTGACACCGGCCGCCGTTGGGTGGCTGAAGGCTTAGGGGCCCACCTGGGCTTAGGGCTTAAGAGCTCGGAGAATCTGGACCAGGTGCAGCAGATCTGCCGGCAGCGCGGCTACACCCTGCCTCCTTTCCTCGATGGGCAACCAGCCACCAATAGGTCTCATGGGGTGCGGGTGCTGTATCTGGAAGACCGCCTGGAGAGCGGTCCCTTCCGTTGGGAGTTCTATCATTCCTCAACGGAAGCCGGGGCCATCCAACCTTCGACGATGTCTTGAATCCCGGCGGCGTGCTGCTGATTGAAGGCTGGGGTGGCACTCTCCTTCAAGTGGTAGAGGCTGCCGAAATCCTTGTCGGGAAACCAGGCAGGCATGGGCCATGCTAGCACTCCTTGAGTCTTAAGGGAATCGAGGTAGTCCGACCAACTCCGAAGTGCCTGTTGGTCAGCTTGGAGCAACTGGTACCGGCTTTCGGGCAAGGGGGGAAAGGCGAAGTAGACCTCCACTTCCAGGCCTTGAAGTTCCCTGATGAGCTGGTCTAGAAAGTGTTGGTTAATCGGACTCACGCTCAAGCGGAAATCTCGCTGATGAAAGGGCTCGTTTTCGGTCACAGGAGTGAATCCTCGGGTTGCCACTAACTGTGGGTAGAACTCTCCATTTTCCGTCCACGAGGTCTGGATATCGGTCCAGGTCTTGAGGTCTTCCCTCGGAAAATTCCAGAAGAAATCGCTCCATTCACTGCTTGGCAGCAGATTGTGAAGCATGGCTCGGCAGGCTGCATCGAGCCCACAGAAGGGGGCGTACGCGAAGATTTCGGCAGGTCGGTGAAAGAAGCGCATTAGGCGACGGTTCCAGATCAATTCGCCGACATCATAGTTTAGGGTAAGTGGGCTGAACATGATAAAGGCAGCCTTAGGTGGGGGGTGGTTCTCGAGATAGCGAGCCGCCATGAAGTAGGTTCCAGCCATGGAGGTAGATCCTACCAATCCGAGATTGACAAAATTCACCCCCGGGTAACGTCGGCTCAGATAGGCGGCGTCTAGGGCAGTGCTGACCGAACTGTCACCCAGCAGCAGCATATCGGCCGGCGGCGTTTCCTGGACATAGTGGACCTTCGCAGCCACTATTCGGTCGGCGTGATGACGTCCGGCCCGAACGCTCCAGAGGGGGTGATAAAAGACCCATTCTATGGCAAGAATAATCAAGACCGCAGCAGTTCCGGCCCAAGGGAAGCCTTCTTTACTCCAGAAGGGAACATCAGAATTGGAAGTAGAAGAACTGCTGTCCATAAGACCCTCCAAACAGTACGATGGCATAGAACAAAGTGAGATACCAGACGATTCGCAGAGGCCAGGGAGCTGTCATTCTCCATCGCGTTACCGGACACAGAGCGCATGCCAGGTCGGCCACTGCCACCGGTAAGGTGTAGAAGGCAACCTTGACCAGAAGAAGTCGATGGTCTTGCCATCCCCCACCCAAGAGGTGATTTGGCGCCTGGAGCAACTTCCCCAGGACCTCAGGCAACTCCGAGACTTGCTCGACCCTAAATACCGCCATGGTGAGGTAAACGAGAGCGAAACAGACAAAGGTCCAGAAGGACGTGGCCGAGCCTCGGATGACCGGATTCATCGAGTCCGTTCCCATCGGTTTGCGCCCAAGCCCCGGAAAGTATCGGTAGAAGATGAGAAGGAAGCCATGGCAGACACCCCATAGCACAAAGGTCCAATCGGCCCCGTGCCAGAGTCCGGCCAAGGCCATGGTGATCAAAATGTTTCTCGACACCCTCAGTTTTGAACCCCGGCTTCCTCCCAACGGGATGAACAGATAGTCGCGCAGCCAATGGGAGAGCGTGATGTGCCAGCGCCGCCAAAAGTCCATAGGAGTCAGCGAAAGATAAGGCAGGTTGAAGTTCAGACTGAGCTCGAATCCCATGAGCCGAGCCACCCCTCGGGCGATTTTTGAGTATCCGGCGAAGTCGGCGTAAACTTGGAACATAAAGGCCAAGTTCCCCAGTGCGACCTCGGTCGGCGTACACACGGTGGGGTCGGCAAAAACCTGGTCGGAAATGGGCGCCAGGTTGTCTCCTACGAACACTTTCAGGAACAGGCCCCATACGATCAAATAAGTTCCAGAAGACACCTGTTGCCAGGTGGTCTTTCGTGGGGCTAAGACCTGAGGAAGGAAGTGGGTGGCTCGCTCTATGGGGCCGGCCACTAACTGAGGGAAGAAAGCCACATAGCAGGCGAAAGCTACCAGATCGTGAGTAGCCTGAACCTTGCGACGATAGACATCGATGGTGTAGCTCATGGACTGAAAGGTGTAGAAGCTGATTCCCACCGGCAAGATGAGGTCCAAGTGCGGAAAGGTGTAGGTCCAGCCCAGAGCTAGGGCGAGGTCTTTGAGGGAGTCCAAAAAAAAGTCAAAGTACTTAAAAATCCCCAGAAGGCCGAGATTGGTGGACAGGCTAAGCCAAAGCAGAGGCTTGCGTAAGTTTGGATCCTCCGTTTCCGTGAGTTTTAGTCCCACCCAGTAATCCACGGCTGTGGAGAAGAGGATCAAAGACAGGAACCGGACATCCCAGTAGCTGTAGAAGAGGTAACTGAGAAGAAGCAAGGTCAGGTTCTGGGCTCGAAGACTCCTGCCTGTGCCGTAATACAGCAACAGGACCAAGGCCAAAAAGAAAGGAAAGGTCGCAGAGTTGAAAAGCACCAGTTCAGGGTGTTTGACCTCTATTCAAAGCGATCCTCTCCTGGTTACGGGCACTCCGTCAGGTGAGTCGCTAGGGCCTGGGCGGTGGGAAAATCGACCACTAAGGTTACCGGAAGTTCGTCTTCTCCCAGACGGTCGGCCAGGGCATCAATGAGGGTGACGGCGTCCAAAGAGTCCATCCCGAGAGCTGCAAAATTGGCCTCAGGGGAAACCTCTTGGCCGAGCATGGCTGAAAGTTGGCTCGCAATAAAGTTTGCCAACTCGGTCTTATCTCCTGTGTCACTCATACCGTGTGCCCGGGGGATTACACTGGATCGTCGGAAATCCTGTTCTCGAAGGACGCCGTGAGTTCTCTGTCATCGGGTTGGAGGTTGAAAATCTGGGTCTCCTAGATAGACGAACAAGTCGGCAAAGAGTCGTCTTCCTTCTTGGCTTGAAGATGGCGGAAATTCGATTTCTAACCAATAGCGCTCATCCTTGTGGAGTTCAAGTCCTTCGGGACTGGAAAAAGTGGCCATTTCGGAGACGTTTCCATCGGAGGAACGACCGAGTACCTTGAGCTCGATGAGTCTGACCTCGTCCGATTGGCGAATCAGGCTTATTCGCTCGACCTCCGGGTGAACCACGGCCGACGCGAAATGAACTTGAGAATCCGGCTTCAAGGCCAACAATTTGGTGACATCGCCGCGAAAGGTGCCCCCTTCCTTGGAGACGGGCAGGTATTTTCCGAAAGCCTGTCCGAAGCGATCGAAAAAGACATCTTGATATTCAACTTCGGGATCTTTCGGAAATGGCTGAATGGGTCCATGAAAAGTGTGCTCATTCCAGACGGGTGCTGCCGGGGATAAGGGCGAGAGCAAGGAAAGCCTGCGAGCGAGTAGCGGCTTCATCTTGTGGGCGAGACCGCGCTGACGGACGAAGGAGAGGTTTCCTTGGAGCTTAATCTGGCTTGCCGGAAAGTAAGGGTCGAGATTAATGACGGAAGCTCGAAGGAGCAGTGGCTCGTTGGAGAACATGGGAATGCCGAAACCTGAGGGCAGTTGGGTCGCGTGATGCCCCCCGACCACCCCAAAAATGGTTGTGTAGGGCGCCCAGGAAACTCCAAGGAGTTCCGCATGTCGCCGAGATCGCTGAAAGCCTATGGTGGTTGCTCCCAGCAGTGCTTGAGTGTTGGAGAATTGGTCACCTTCGGTCAACGATTCCGGGGAGACAGTAAAGCCGGTTAACCAGATCAGTTCTCCGGGTTGATTATCAAGAACAAGCACTTTCTGGTTGGCTTGGATGGCTCTCTCAAAATTGTGGACCCCCAGAATCGGAATCCTGGCTGATTCAAAGGTGGTTGTTCCCTCTCCCGTTGGTAGGCAGCCGACCAAGCCAAAAAGCAAGAGCGCACAAAACCAGATCGGGATTCTGCCCACAGAGATCCTAGACAATGGGTTAGCCGTTCTGATGGATGATGGTATGAAACGAGGCCGTGTTTCTTCCGGTGTCACCATTCCAACTGACATCAACCTCTACAAACTTCTCGCTGGTTCCGTTCGGTGTGATCGAGACCATCACTTCGAAGATCACCGTTTGCTCTCCGGCTCGGGTCCTACTGGTCACTTCGAGTTCCTGCACCGCAGGTGGGGGAGGATAGAGAGTATCGACCAGGTCGAAGCGAGCGGCGATGCATTCCTCCATCACCTGTTCTCCCAAGTAGGTAGCGACCAGCACCGCCCGGGATTTGGACATGGCTTGGTAGTGCATGTTCCAAATACCTAAGAGAAATACTGAAATGGTGGAGAAAATGACAACCGCCAAGATCATCTCCAGGAGATTGTGTCCCCACTGCCGACTTCTGAGTCTTCCCATAACGCTCACCCTGGGTTTTCAGCACTCTAAGACTAGTGAGCCTTGGCGCATCAAACTTCTCTTGGTAGGAGTATATCAGACGGCGAAGGGTTTATCTACGTGGAGAGGTCCAAGCACTCCAGCGCTCTGTCGAGTTCGTGCTGCTGTTCGAGGACGCGATCGTAATCTTGCTCGAAGTACTCCAAGATGGCTTTCCGGCCTGAGAGCCTGGGTCTGGGCAGTCCCGCCTTGGGAGGGGGGAGCATACCTGAGTTGAGATAAGGCAAGGCATAAGCGACGCAGTCTAGCCGATCTTCCGGGTGGAGGGGTCGTTGATCAGTGAAGCCGGGAAAGCGAAGGAACTGGGGAGAGAGGTAATATCGGGCATCGCGCACAAAATCGCTCACCTGGGGAAGTTGAAGCCCTAGGTCCCGCAACTCTCGGGGGAGGCTCCAAGCAAAATAGGCGTTTTTATAGTGCAAGTAGAGGTCCAGCAGTTCCGGGGTGACCAAAAAGGGCCACGGAGGAAGCGCCCTTGGAAGCGGCCATTCCGGTTTCGGCGAGACGATGAACTGCCGGACCATGCCGTGGGGGGCAACCAAGGACTCGAAGACGTAGGGGACTTTCAGGGTTTTCAGGCTTGGTAAACGAGAAGCGTGGAGTTCGTTGGCCAACCCAAGGACAAAATCAACACAAGCCTGGGGTCTGTGCAGGGTATCCACCAGCTGTGGACCACGCAACTCACAGAGGTGGCTTGCCATCGTTTCACGTCGGGAGAAGGGACCTGGCAACAGACCTTCAGCCACAGCATAAAAATTCCAGCACTCCAGGGCGATCTTACGAAGATTGCGAGGCCGTCTGCGAGCCAGAACCGCGCCCAGTAAGAGTTCGCACCACAGGATGAAACGACGCAGTCCGTCGTCTGGCTTCACGAGTACGGGAGGCAGGGGCAAGTCCGGTCCAACCAATGGCCATGCTGAATGTTGCTCTAAGGCAGCCCAAACGGTGTCGATGCTGGCAAATCTCACCAACTCTTCGGGAGCAAAGACCTCCACATGGCTCAGGGTTGGGTTGAATCTCCTGGCCCAGGTCAAGGCTCCATAGAGCTTGAGCAGGGCCTCTCCCGAGCAATTCCCCCGAGGAAGCACCACGATGAGGTCGGTGTCACTGCGCGCGAAAGTTATCTCACCGGTTCCCAGGCTGCGGTGTGCCAAGATCCTCTCAGGAACAGCGGATGCTGACAGGATCCAGGCTGAAATCTGAGCTGCAACGCGGTAGCTGTACCAAGCCCAGGTGGGTTGAAATCGAGCCTCCATAGGCCAAGGTTCGAGACCACTTTCGAGATCCTTTGCCGAGTCCGGCCGGCAAGCACATTAGTGTAGGAAGCGGAAGGTTTGGAAGAGAAACTGAGCTTGCCAAGGAATCCTGTTTGGCCAGAGGACCTTCATGCTCAACACTCATCAGAATCACCGACTGACTCGTATCTGCGGAAAATCCCCCATGGGTGGACTGCTCAGACGCTACTGGCACCCCATCGCAGCAATAGCTGAGTTTGAGGAGCAGAGCGTTCGTCGGATCCGTCTATTTGGAGAAGACTTGGTTCTTTATCGCGACTTGAGCGGTCACTATGGTCTCCTTTCTGAGGCCTGCCCTCATAGGGGAGCCAGTCTGGCTTACGGCTGGGTGGAAGAGCGCGGACTCCGCTGCAGCTATCACGGTTGGTGTTTTGACCGCCAGGGTGCATGCTTGGAGCAGCCGTTCGAAGACACTTGCCGTCCCCAAGGACGTTTTCGAGAAAAGGTGCGGACCCGATCTTATCCTGTGCAGGCTAAGGCCGGACTATTGTGGGCTTACCTAGGCCCCGAGCCAGCGCCATGTTTATGGGATTGGGAGGCTTTTACTCAGCGAGGATTCGTCTCCATTTCCTTTGCCGTGCTCCCCTGCAATTGGTTGCAGTGTCAAGAGAACAGCGCCGATCCGGTGCATTTCGAATGGCTCCACCAAAACTGGAGCCTTCAGCAAGAAGGGAAGGGCTACGGTCCCAAGCACTTGCGTCTCGGATTCGATCCCTTCGAGTATGGCATCATTTATCGTAGGGTTCTCTCCACCACCGATGAGGACCACGACCTCTGGAAGGTGGGTCGGGTTTGTCTTTGGCCGAACGGTCTGTTTGTTGGCGAGAGTTTCAATTGGAACGTTCCCATCGATGATGAAACCACTCTAAGGGTGGCCTGGTGGCTGCACCCTCTCCCGGGGGAGCAGCCTTTTGTGCAGGCTCGCATCCCCTACTGGTACGCTCCGATCACCGAATCGGACTCCGGAGATTGGAAGTGCCAAGGCGGTTCGCATCAGGACTTTGTGGCCATGCTAAGTCAAGGTCGAATAGCTGACCGGACCTCGGAGCATCTGGGAGAAAGCGACAGGGGAGTGATCTTGCTCAGGCAGATGCTCGAAGAAGACCTGCTGGCTCTAGGCCAAGGCAAGGACCCTCGGGGCCTGCTGCGAGAGGAAAGCCGAAATGTGCGTCTCCCCCTTCCCACTATTCCTCCACAGCTTCCCGCCTCTCCCGTCCCGGCCAGTGTCTACGGAATGGATGGGCAACCAGAATCCATCGCTCTGGCTCTACAGCAAGCCTGGGAAGCTAATTCAATCGTCCAATAAGGTCGACCAGGTTGCCAGGCAGCGATCCAGGTAGCCCTCCTCAAGCACCATAGGTGCTAGTCCCAACAGGGTCCACAGTTCGCACAACCGGGAGTTTTCGACCATCAGAGTGTCGGTACGGGCTTGGCTCCAGGAGTCCAGGATCGACAGAGCTGATCTACTGCGCTCCTCCGGCCCAAGAGCCATGAGACGTTGCCGATACGAAGGCCAGAATTCCTCAGTACGCTTTGGCTCGCAGTCGAAAAGGACAGTGGCTCGCTCGAACAGCGTGCTCACAGATATTCCCTCTAGAGGGTAACTGAGGTGCAGTGTTTTGAACCCTTGAGTCTCACGGCATGCCAACCTGGCTAAGAAAATCCCAGCCAGGTCTCCGGGCAACCCATTTATGGGGGTCGAATCCGGGTGGCTCGATGGGACCAATCGAACCTTGCAGACACCTGCCATTAAGCGGGCCAGTGCATCGCTATGATTGCATTCTTTGGGCCAAAGGGCAGCCGGCAGGAGAAGACCACTACGCAAAATAGTAACCGGGAGTCCGGTGCGGCGTTGGAAAGCCTCAAGAAGCAGTTCGCCGGCCCACTTGGTGGTCACGTATCCGTGGGCGTAGGTGGAGGCCTCCAAGGGACGAGAAGGCCACAGGTCCTGAGCCTGGTCCGATTCCCGAAGTATTCCTCGGGCTCTAGAGCCCAGACCCACCGCTACGGTGGAGACGAAATGGATGGCCTTGGGCCGCCCGTGGGCGGCAAATCTAGCAATCTCCGCGGTTCCCACCACATTGGGCAAAACCAGTTGCTCATAAGGTAAGGCATGATTGACCATGGCCCCGGCGTGGACTATCGAGTCGATCCTCTGGGAGAGGTCTTCGTAGTCCTCGGCAGACAACCCGAGTTGGGTTCGGGTCAAATCTCCCACCAACACGCGTACTCGAGGTTGCAGGCTTTGAAAGGCTTGCCTCCCCTGGGGACTACGAAAGCTGGTCTGCAGTCGATGCAGGGCGGTCTCGGTGTCCTTGGCCCGGACCAGGCAGGTGACCTCACCTTCTGGACCCAGTTTCTTGGCCAACTCGAGCACGGTGAACCTCCCCAGGAACCCGGTTGATCCGGTCATTAGGACGGCCCTCGGTCTGGGGACAGTTCGAGGGGTCGACGATTCGGCAAAGTGTTCCAGCAGGCGGACAAAATCGGACGCCTGGGCCTCACGGTTTCCTTGGCCATGCAGCCTACTCAAAATTGAACCGAGATCGTTCTTGAGTTCTCTCATGAGCTCGCCCAGAGGAAGGTTGGGATTCAAGAGGTCTGCCGCCGTCACCTTGAGGCCGTGATCTCTCCAGAGCTGCTCAGCGAACTGTAGGGCGCCGAGAGAATCCCCACCTAGATGGACGAAGCTGAACTCGGCAAAGTTTGACGGAATGCTTTCGAGAACTTGCAGCAGGACCTGGGCGAAGGGTCCTTCCGTTCGGTGTTCTCGAGCTCCTTGGGCCTCTCGTTCGAGCCGCCGATAAAGCTCCTCCAATGGTCCAGAGTATCGTTCCTTCAACTTTGAATGCCGAGGTTTTCCGGCCGCGCTGAGCAACTCGTTCTGGGGAGAGAAAGGCTCGATGGCTTCCAGCACGTCCCTTGGAATTTCATAGGGCTTGAGGTTCTCTTGTTGTCCAATACGGGCCAATTCGGCTTTGAGTTGGTCGCGTCGAAGCTCGGGATCTTCGGTACTCGCCTTCAGAAGGGGGCTGGGAACGACGACTGCCAAGAGGTAGGAACGCCACGGACTTCCGTACAGAAAGATTTGCTCGATCAGTCCACTTCCAGCCAAAAAGGTCGCTTCGAGTCTAGAAAGTTGAACGAAGACTCCTTGAGCCAGCCTCAGGACGTTCGAGCGTCGATCGAGCCACTTGAGTTGCCGGGAGCCCCGCTCCTCCACGATATCCCCAGTCAGTAGGTAGCCTTCGTGGAATAAATCCGAGTTCGCCTCGTCATTCTGGTAATAACCATTCGTGACTCGGGAGGACTTCACTGCGAGTTCCCCTCTGGGATGAGGTTGGTCTTTGGTGGTGTATCCGAGTTCTGGACGGTCGAGCAATCGATACTCAACCCAGGCGTGCACCTTGCCATCGGTCCAGATGGGGCCCGCCTCGGTGGAGCCATAGAGATCGGTGACCTGCAGCCCCAGGCCCTCGGTCAAGAATTGACTCACCTCTAAGGGCGTGGGAGCCGAGCCCGTGGTGACATTTCCCAGCCTACCTCCCAGACTGCTGCGGTGGAAGTCCTGGCAAGCATTTCGTACAGCAACCTGTTTCAGAAGGGCATCCCACGGCCCGGAGTGTCCCAGTCGTCTCATTTCGTCTCGAAAGCGCTGATAGAGCAGTCCCGCCAGACGGGGAACCAGGAGCAGATGAGTCGGGCGAGCCCTCTGAAGTTCTCCTAAGAGATCACCTCGGTTCTTGGCCTCCACGAGATGTACGACTCCTCCAGCCATCATGGTATTGAACAGATCGATTCTTCCGGCCATATGGCATAAAGGAAGATACCCGAGGGTCACTCTCGGGGCCGGGGTTCGATGCAAGGCATCGCGGAGGGTTTGTTCCCAGCGTCCATAGGTCAGCATGACCCCTTTTGGCCGCCCGGTGCTGCCGGAAGTGTAGACCACGCTGAACAGCTGATCGGGATTCACTGGAGCGAACCCCCTGTCCAGGTCTTCTTTCACCAAGTCTGCAGAGCATGCCGATTTTTGATTCTCAGTTGGACTAGAGCAGGCTGAGAACAGGACAAGACTGTCCACGGACCGACTACGAGAGACGAACCTTGCCCTGAGTTTCTCGTAGGGCTCCGATTCGCAAAGCAAGACCAAGAGATCCATCTCGTCTAGGATGGCTACCAGGTCGTCAGCGCTCAGGTCTCCATCTAGGGGAACCGAGGTGGCGCCGAGGCAG
Source organism: Vulcanimicrobiota bacterium (assembly GCA_050486105.1). Classification (GTDB taxonomy): domain Bacteria; phylum Vulcanimicrobiota; class Xenobia; order Xenobiales; family JADMJV01; genus JAEXNA01. The sequence goes on along the minus strand of JBJHCR010000002.1, from coordinate 45,726 downwards.
AGGCACGCAACCTCTGCAGCTGCCCAGTCGGGGCAGCCGAATCCACAGAGCCCGATCATTGTTCCCTCGGTGCAGCCGCGGTCTCTCAGTAGGCTGATCAGCCTACGGACCCGGCACCAAAACTGTCCATAGGTGTGGACCTCTCCCTCGGGATCCCCGGGATTCAGCGTCAGGAACGGCCGCTGATGAAATCGATAGCAGGCTCGAGCGATCAACTCTGCGGGCCTTCTACCCCGCGATATCCAAGCTAGGTCTTCGGAGGTCGGGGTCATTCTCTGCAGCTCCGGGTGCGCGCGCACAATGTCTTCAAACCGTCTCATGGCTCTCCGATACGCGAGGGGCTTCCGAAGCTTGGCAAACCACGAATTTGGCCATCCACACTCTTAGAATTTTGGAGTGGTACCCGAGGATCCCGGAGCATCCACCCTGAGAGAATCCCTGCTGCCAGAATTGTCTCCTGGAGTCCTTGGGAAGGTTTGAGGATGGACACTTGGAACTTCTTGTCCGCCCACCCTGGGCGCCAGAAACGGGCTGGCTCACAGGTGTAGTCAAGCTTGACGAATTCAGGAATGATGGTTGTGATCGTTGCCTGGAACCGCCAAGGGTTGTCGGCTCTCAGGAAGGAGCCCTTCTTGAATCTCTCGTTCGGCCCGCTGCAGCAAGGCGTTGGTGAAAATGGTGTCTTCCGGGGAACAGGTGGCGGCAATCTTCAGATGATAGAGAGAAGCACGCGTCTCTCCAAGTTCCCGATAGGTCAAAGCGAGATCCCGATGAGTCTCCGCCTTGTTAGGGAGCGCGTTGGTCGCCCTTTGATAAACCAGAAGTTCCTTTTCGTGGTCGTCTTTCATGCAGTGAGCGCTCCCGAGCCCCAGCCAAGCTGGGTACATGGCAGGATAGGCTTCAACGGCAAGGGCAAACTCCGAGACGGCTTGATCGAGTTGGCTGTTGTCGATGAAGTGATTGGCGAGCTTGAGATGTGCGAGCGCCGTTTGGTAGCTTCTCCATTCGTTCAGGGCTCGAGTACCCGTGAGCCCCAGAACCGGGAGAAGCAGTAGAAGCACAACTTGCTGGATCTTTTTCTTTAGGGTGGAGGGTTTTGCAGCCATGACTAGACTTAGAATAGCGCAATATAGGCCGCTAGACTAGGGGGCAGCAACCTCGGTCTGAGGAAAAGCTGACTTTGAGGGCTGACATCAAGCCGTCCCAGTTGTGTACGAGTCTTCACTTGAACGTCAATAGGTCCCTAAAAATCGACCCTGAACTCCCCGATCACTTGCAGACCTTCCCAGTTGAATGGGTGGAGAATGGTGGCGGTGTTGAGACTATTGGGAATGTGATCTTTGGTGATGTAGTAACGGCCGGTGACTCCCCAACTAACCTGGGGGGTTAACTCCACATCCAGACCAATGGTCGGAACGAGTTGAGTACTGTCGAGGTTGACAAAATCGGTACGGCCGTTGATATGGGCGATCTCGTTGTAGATTCCTGCGGGGTCGAGATGTCCGGCACTGCGCAGCCAATCCAGACCCAGTCTCAGGGTTTTCTGGTCATCCAAACTCCAAGCTGTCTGCACCCAAAGAAATTGAGTGTTCATGGCGAGGAAGTTCTGGCTACCACCCAGTTCCACCGGCAAGATGGAAGGACGGTCGAACCGGCGGTTTTCGTACCCGACTGTAAGGGGACCCCAACTCAAGCCTCCCCCAAGGAGTCGCTCGCGTCCTCGCTGGTCTTCTAGCGGCTCGAGCGAAGAGGTGAAGGAGCTGTATGAAGCCGAGCCATAGAGGTTAGGGTGAGCGTACCCGTAGAACACCGGGTCGATGAATCCAGGCTTAAAGCCGAGAACGTCAAAGTTGGGTAACCCGGGTCCAAAGGAGTCGATAGGTGAGCGCACATCGTAGAGCGAGGTTCGCGTTTGTCGAAGGGAATGGGAATTCAGCCACCACTTACCACCATCGAAGCGGCCCCCGAGCCTAGCGCGAAACCCCTCGCGATTGTGGGGATAGAAGGCGGTGTCGTGCATGTGAAATCGTCCCCCCACCTGGATGGTGAGCGGGGAGCGCCGACCTAAGGCACCGTTCGGTTGAAGGTTTGAATTGTAGGTCGGCTCGACCCTCAGATAATCAAGGCCGAGTTCCACATCGTCGAAGTTTCCGGACAAGTCTAGACGCCAGGCCTGACCTCTAGCGCTGTAACTTGAGTTGCGGTTAGGCCGGTAATCGCTGGTAGCGAACTCACCGGCAACCTTTAGACCAAAATCGAAGTTGTAACGCCCGGAGACTCCGTAGGTGTTCTGTTGAATGGGACCGAAATTGCCGCCCCCGGCCGTCAAGCCCGCCGCGTTGTCTAGGTCTGGATTCCATCCGGGGATGGGACGGGTATCCACGGTGTTGGCTACGAAGACGGTTCCGTCAAGTGGGGCCGTTCGGCTTTGAAGGGCAAAATGACCGGGCGGGTTGACCCATTGAACTGGGTTCCAGCCGGACGAGGCCCCATAGGGAACATTGGTGCCGGTTTTCAGACCCACCAAGAGCGGGTGCCCCCCTGAAGGGGCATCGTGCCAAAGTCGAGCCCAGTTCAGCCGAAAGCGGCCTTTATCGTTGGCAAGATGATAAGTGACATCGGCTCCAAGGACCCGCTGCAGGTAGTCCAGGCCCTGGTACTCGTTCCCTTCTCCCCAACGGCTCCCGAAGGTTTCCCAAACCAGGTGGCTTCGGTCAGCGTCCGCCTTCGATCCGAGCAAGTGAAAACCGTATCCGATGTAGCGGGCAGGGGGTCGCACCGAGAGGTTGGGTTGCCCATTGTAGACCAGCGGATCCATCTGGATTTCATCATAGGCCCCCACTGTGACTCGAGTGCGAGAAGGTTTATGCTCGAGGATAAAACGATCCAGCACCATAGAGGTATAGGGAATGTGGTTTTGGTCCGGGTTGGCCGTGGCGGTGATCAGAGCCAGCAGATTGGGAGCCGAGGCCCCCCAATACACGTCGACAAACTGGTCTCCTTGGGTGGTGTAGGCTGCCAGCTGGGTGGTGAGGTCGAGATCGGGGGACACCTCGGCGGTGAATCCCAGGATCATGCGAGAGGTAAAGCCCGTGCCGGTCAGGAGAGCCCGGCTTCTCTGATAGTCCACCACCGGCATCACTCCTTGGGCTTGGGGACGAATTTGAGCGACCTGACCAGGGCCCACCACCGGAGTCCCTATGCCACCAACGTTGTAAAAGTTGGAGGCCATCACCACTGTTTCCGAGCTACCATAGAAACGGATACGCTCTTTGTCAGCCACCCGGGTCTCCAATTCCCGAACTTTGTCTTCAAGTCCAAAGAGACCAAAACCAAGAGCTTCCAACTCTTCTTGCAAAGTCAACGCTAAGCTCTGCAGCGTATCATAGTCGGCTTCGCTGGAGAGAGGTGAGTGAGCGTCCTTCAAACGAGCCAACAATGGGGCTACCATCAAGGCCATTTCCCAACGCGAAGAAGAACGATCTCCCTTGAAGGTTCCGTCTGGATAACCTGGCAAGAAACCCTGAGCCGTCAGAGTGGAAATGGCATCACGGACCGACTGCTGCTCGGTTTCGGTCAACAGTGGGGCCGACAGGGCGACTGAGGAAGCGATAACGGAGCATAGAATCAGGGCGACGAAACGAATCACTCCTCCCCCCTTTTGCTTTAGAGATCATTGTCTGTCCAAGATTTGTCCTGCGAACCGAACCCCCACTTTGAAAGCCCGCCCGTCGAGGTCAGCCTCCTACTTGGCCGAACTGAGTGCTTGGTCCAAGTCCTCCTTGATGTCATCAATATGCTCGATGCCGACACAAAGCCTGATCATGTCTTGAGTGACTCCTGCTGTCTTGAGTTCGTCCTCGGAAAGCTGACGATGGGTGGTGGAAGCAGGATGGGCTGCAAGCGACCGGGTGTCCCCGATATTGACTAGGCGTTTAAACAGCTTGAGTGCGTCATAAAACTTGCGTCCGGCATCGAAGCCGCCCTTGATCCCAAAAGTGAGCAGAGCTGACGGGCGCCCTCCGCAGTATTTCTTGGCCAAGTCGAAGTACGGGGAATCCGGCAACCCGGCGTAGTGAACCCAGTCGACCTGAGGATGCTGTTTTAGGTACTCGGCAACAGCCATGGCGTTGTCGCAGTGGCGCTCCATCCGCAATGATAGAGTTTCGATTCCTTGCAACAACAGAAAGGCGTTTAGGGGGCTTAGCGCTGAGCCGGTATTGCGTAAAGGAACGGTCCGAGCTCGAGCGATGTAGGCAGCCGGGCCCATGGCTTCAGTGTAGACCACCCCATGATAGGCTGGTTCGGGCCGGTTGAGGACCGGAAAGCGCTCGGCATGCTCGGTCCAAGGAAACTTCCCTGAATCGACAATGAGTCCGCCCAGGGAGTTGCCATGGCCTCCCATGTATTTGGTCAATGAATGGACCACGATGTCCACCCCCCAGTCGATGGGCCTGGTGATGACCGGGGTGGCCACGGTGTTGTCTACGATGACCGGAACCCCGTGACTCTTGGCCATGCTGGCGATGCCCTCGAGATCGGCCACATTCCCGGCCGGATTGCCGATGGACTCACAGAACACCGCAGAAGTCTTCTTGTCGATCAGCTTTGACAGTTGCTCAGGGGCATCGCCTTCGGCGAAGCGGACCTCGATTCCAAGGGAGGGCAACATGTGGGCAAATAGGGTGTAGGTCCCTCCATAAAGTTGGGGCACGGTGACGATGTTGTTGCCCTTCTCTGCAATGGTTAGGATGGAATAGTTGATCGCCGCGCTTCCAGCCGACACGGCCAATCCCGCCAGTCCTCTCTCCAAAAGAGCAACACGCTTCTCGAGAACGTCGGAGGTGGGGTTCATGATTCGAGTGTAGATATTACCCGGCACCGCCAGGTTGAAGAGGTCTGCTCCGTGTTGAGCGTTATCGAACTCGTAGGCCACAGTTTGGTAGATGGGAACTGCGACTGCATGAGTAGTGGGGTCCGTTTCGTAGCCGGCATGCACGGCGAGAGTTTCGGGTTTCATCTGGGGATTCTCCGAGATCAGCTGGGAAATTCCTTTCGGGTGCGACTTGAGAAATGTGGAGAGAGACTCTCGCGGTCAGGGCGTCCAGTCGAGGGGGTTGTTCGGGTCAATTCCGTTCAGGAATGGCCGCTTACGGTCCATATGAGTCATCTGGTACACCAGGCCGAGCCAATTGTTGAAGATGGCCTTCCCCGTATCACCCCAGGTGTTGTGTAGGCAGTTTTCAAACTCGACCTCGGTGAATTCTTGAGGAAGAAAGGGCTCCTTGTCGAGCCGTCTTTTTCTAACTTTTCGTTCGAGTTGACGTCCCAGCTTTTCACATTCTCGACAGAAGATGTTTTCTGGAAAGGGAGGATAGGTTTGTCGTTCTCCCTGAGAGAAAGCCAAGACCTCACGTTTGTACTCCTTCAAAAGGCTGTTGGTGTCGTACTCTGGATGACCTTGAGAGAAGATGAATCGAAAACCGTCTGGACTACTTGCCAAGTGGACGTCCTCTTGGGTACTCAGAACCAGAACCTTGAGGCCCGCCTCTTCGAGATCCTCGGCGTCTAGGGTGTTCCACCGGGAGTGGGGAACGTCGAAGAGGGTATTGACCTCCCTGAGCATGGGATGGCTTTTCCCGGACTCAGTCAGGAGATGTCGGAAGACCCCCCATCGTTTTCGATCGAGCGGTCGTCGCTTCACTCCGTACAGCATCTCCACCAGTGCATGACTTGCCAAGCAGGAGCACATGACGCTGGTCACCGATTCCCTGGCCCAGGCGACCACCTCTTGAAGCGGTTCCCAAAAAGCTTCTGAGGTGAGATCTGGTTGAGTGACGTTGGCTCCGGTCAAGATGAGGGCGTCGAGCCCGCTGCGCTGCAACTCTCTGAAACTGGTGTAGAAACTGTTTATGTACTCTTGGGTCTCGGAGTTCCGCTGGAGTCCCTCAACTGTGAACGGATGCACATAGAACTGGGCGATCTGGTTGCAACTTCCTACCAGCCCCAAGTATTGTCGCTCGGTGACTTGAAAAGCTGCATCGGGCATCATGTTCAGGAGACCGATATGAAGTTCTCGAATGTCCTGACACTGAGCCTGATTCAGATTGAGAACTTGATGCCCTCGTTCGCTCAAATCTTTGAAGGAAGGCAGTGGTAGGTGCGAAACAAGCGGCATGGAGTTTTATTTGCTTGTCCCATCCCTACTTCCTGGTAAAGACACCTGGCCGACCAAGTCTCATTGCTCTGGACTTCTAGAGTACCTTCTTTCAGGAAGTGTGGGTATAAGTTAACGAACAGAGGAGTTGTTTTGGAAAAAGCTATAGAGTTTAACCAATTAACCAAGTGCTACCGAACTAAAACGGAGGACCGGCACGCCTTAAAAGGGCTTTCACTCAGCGTTGAATCTGGTCAAATTTTCGGTTTTGCCGGGCCGAACGGGGCAGGAAAATCCACGGCCATAAAAATTCTCATTGGCTTGGTGCAAGCAACTTCGGGGACGGCTTCCGTCTTCGGACATCGGTGTGGCTCCAGGGAAGGGAGGGCTCTCTTGGGCTTTCTCCCTGAAGTCACCCTTTATCACGAGTTCATGGGAGCCGAAGAACTCTTGAGAATTCATGCCCACCTGTCGGGCTTGCCTAAGACCGAGCACCAGAGCCGTTGCCAAGAGGTGTTGGAACAAGTAGGTCTGTGGGAGCGTAGGAAGTCTAGGCTTAAGGAATTCTCCAAGGGAATGAAGCAGAAGTTTGGCATCGCGCAGGCTCTCTTGGGTCGTCCAAAGCTTTTAGTGTTGGATGAGCTCACTTCGGGCTTGGACCCCACAGCTCAACACAACCTTCTGTTGTTGCTCGAAGAACTCAAGGGGCAAGGCTACACGATATTCTTCTCATCTCATCATCTTGAGGAAATCGAACGAGTCTGTGATGCGGCTGCCATCATCCATTTGGGAGAGCTCAGGGCTTCTGGAACTTTGGAAGAACTTCTAGGTTTTGGGGTGAAGGCGAGTCTCAGAGTAACCTTCCCCAACGGTTGGCCGGAAGGGGAGACCTCAGAAGGTTGGACTGTAGACCAGAGCACGGGAGAATTCCATCGAATCGTGTTGAGAACGGAAGTTGGAGATCAGCTGGATCGTGTCAGAGCTTTGGGTGGACAGATCTTGGAGGTGACCAAGTCGGCCGACAGTCTAGAGCGCTTATTCCATCGGCTAACAAGTGAAAAGATCGGAGTTCAGCCCACGTGACAAGAATCATCTTTCATCTCTCTCGGCTCTACTTGCTGAGCAGTATCCGTCGGCAGGTTCACCTGGCCACCTTGTTTCTAGCTGTGGTGCTCTTTATGCTGCCCGCCTATGTCAACGCTTTCAGTCTCGGCTTAGACGCCTTCGAGAGAGTGGCTAAAGACTTCGGCCTGTCTCTGATCAATCTCTTTGCTCTGGGAATGGCCCTTCTGCTCGGTTCCACCTCGATTCCTCAGGATTTGGATTCCCGGGCGATTTACCCGATCCTAGCTCGGCCGGTATCGAGGTGGGGCTATATTCTGGCTCACTATCTGGCTCTAGCCGCCATGCTTGCGGGCAGTCTAACCTTCCTGGGGTTGGTCTTCACCTCAGCTCTAGGACTGATGACCAAAAGTTTCGACTTCAGTTTGGTGATTCCGATCTACGGAACGTTTCTTCAAGCGTGCATAGTGGCTGCAGTTTGTATGCTCTTTTCGTTGCGCGCAAGTCCGGCGCTTGCCGGAACAATCGGAGCCGCAGTCTTCCTAATCGGAAACCTTTCCGAGGCCTTCATTCGGTTTTTTCTGGTGGAGGATCGAGGAAGCACTTTATCTCTGCTCTTGGCGAAGGGGCTCAAGGCTTTGTTTCCCAACCTCACTCTCTTCGTTCTGAAAGACCCGGCGGTCCACCAGATTGCTCTGCCGGCGGGGTATTTGCTAGCAGTCACCTATTATGCTCTGGCCTGGGTGGCCTTGCTTTTAGTTCTTGGGAAGGTTCTCTTCGAAAGGGTCGATCTGTGAAGAGAGGTCTCATGCTGTTGTGCTTGTTCGGCCTATTATCAAGTTCGACTTGGGCCCAGGACCTGGACCCAGCCTTGGCTGAGCGGGTGCCCTATGCGGTTCTAGAGCAAGGCTTCGGACGGGAAGCGAAAATGGGCGACTCTCTGGTGGTGGACTATAGTCTTAGACTTGAGGATGAAAAGGGCGAAGTCGTGGACACCACCGAAGGGAAACGCCCCATGGTCTTTCAGATGGGAAGTGAGAATTTTATTCCCGGGTTGACCTTGGGACTTCGGGGGGCCAAGCGAGGAGAGAGCCGGAGCTTCTCGGTTCCCCCGGATCTTGGCTACGGGAACCGTCAGATAGGACCGATTCCCGCCAACTCTTCGCTTTTCTTTGAAGTTCGGGTGGTCAATCTCATTGAACCTGGACAAGAGGAAGAAGAACTCTCGGAAATATTCGGACAGGACGGCAGCGGCACTCGCCGGCATGCAAACCAAATAGACCTTCCTGCGGTTCAGGAGTATTTGATTCGAGATTTTTTCACCCGGCCGTGGCGATTCGCCGATGCCAGCGAGCGAATCTGGCGTCAGAACGCCGGAGTGAGCCTAGCTCTGATTGTCGTGCTTGTGATGGCCCTACTCGGCAGTAGGCGGAGACAATCGTGAGAAGGTTTGTCCCACCCCTTTGTCTTTGGCTGCTGATGGTGGTCAGTGGCATGGGAATAGCATCTTGGCACGAAACCCTGACCACTCGAGATAATCAACCCCAAACGAAAGGGGATGTCATGCTCGATGTCTTGGGTGAGTTCCGCACGGTGATCGCTCGCTACCTGTGGTTCAAGATGGATCTTTACCACGAGGAACTCGAAGGCCATGAGAATGATCAGCAAAAACAAGCGGAGGTGATTCCCCTGCTTCGGATGGTGTCTTTGATGGACCCCAGTTTGACCGACGCCTTCGACTTGATGGCCTGGGAAATGTACAGGCAATTCCAGCAAGGTGAGCAGGCCTTGGAGCTGCTAGACGAAGGTTTGGCCAGGAATCCAGATAGTTTTGATCTCAATTTCCGTCGGGCCCTGATACTCTATCAAATGAAGAGTTTTTCGGATTGCCTTTTGGCAGCTCGGAAGGCAAACTCTCTTGCAGAGGATGAGTTCGACAAACTCAACAGCCTGCGATTGGTCTTCTGGACAGCCAAGGAACTTAAGGATACCAACTCGCAACGACGGGCTCTCGACGGATTGATGGAGCTTCGACCAGGGGATTCGCTCTGGATCAAGGAAGATCGGGAACTGCGAGAGGTGATGGGACATTGACGAAAATCTGTAACGGCCAGCCGGGTTTTCAGGCGGGTCGTGCGACTCAGGTCTGGTATCACGCCAACTGCGCCGATGGGTTCGCTGCAGCGTGGGTGGCTTGGCAGAAACTGGGAGATCAGTCCAGATACATTCCGGTTCGCCACGGCGATCCTCCTCCAGCAGTTCAACCCGAAGATCATCTGGCTATCGTGGATTTCTCGTACTCTCGGGCTCTGTTGGAAGACCTCCGAACGAAGGTGCAGGAGCTGGTCGTTTTGGACCACCACTCTTCAGCAGCGGTGGAATTGGAAGGACTTCCCTACGCCCACTTTGACCTCCAAAAATCCGGTGCCAGGATGGCTTGGGAATATTGGCACCCTGAGGCTGCAGTGCCAAGGATTGTCGAGTACGTGGAAGACAGAGATCTCTGGCGCTGGGCTCTTCCTCAAAGCAAGGAAGTTTCTTTGGCCCTTTCCTTGGTTCCCTTTGATTTCGAATTGTGGAACCAACTCGACGTTGAGGAGCTCAAGATCAAGGGTGGGGCTCTGTGTGACTATCAGGAGAATTTGGTTGACCGGGCTGTGACTCGAGCGCACTGGACAGAGCTGGAGGGTTACCGGATTCCTGTCGTCAATTCTTGTCTTTTCCAGAGCGAGATCGGAGATCGACTTTGCCAAGAATACACTGAAGCTCCTTTCGCCGGAGTGTATTATGATAAAGAGAGTTCTCAGGCCTGGTCCCTGCGCTCGGTGGGTGATTTCGATGTCAGCAAGGTGGCATCTGCTTTCGGTGGCGGAGGGCATCGCAATGCTGCTGGGTTTGCCTTGCCTAAAAGGGAGCCCGCTGCGGTGACTGAGAGTTGCTCGTGGACTCCGTAACTCAGTTTCTCCTTGGGGCTGCGGTGGGAGAAGCGGTCCTGAATGCCCCAGGCAAAGAGACGGCCGAGCGACCGGGGCCAACGCAGAAGCCTCCTTTTCGATGGGGAGCCGCCTTGCTGGGCGGAGTGCTGGGAACCTTTCCAGATTTGGACGTTCTGGCCGCTCCGTTCCTAAACGGGCCTCAGGCCCTCGGTTTTCATCGGGGACTCACTCATTCGATTTTCCTCTGTACCCTGCTGACCCCAGTTTTTGTTATTCTCCTGAGGAGAGCCTATCCCAAGGTCGGAGTGTCGAGTGTTCGTTGGTATGCTTTCGTCTGGCTGGTTCTCAACACTCACTGGATGATCGACGCCTTCACCACCTACGGAACCCAGGTTTTTCTACCCTTCACCAACTATCCAGTGAACCTCGATTCGGTCTTCATCAGCGACCCACTGTATCTGCTCCCACTTCTTGGAGGGCTTCTGCTGACTCGTTGGAGAAGCCGGGGTGAGCGGGTGTATCAAGCTGCTGGAGTGCGTTGGGGGCTTCTGCTCAGCACCATATACCTAGCCTCATCCCTGGTATCCAAAGCGATCGTGTGGCAGAAGTTCGAGGCCTCCCTAGAGGACCAAGGAGTCACCTACCACCAGATGATGACCACCCCGACCCCCTTCAATACCGTGCTTTGGTACGCTCTAGTCGATCGAGGTGATGAAGTTTGGGTAGCAGACCGGTCACTCTTTGATCGGCCAGAGACTCCAGTCGACTGGCAAAGGATTCCGAAGAACACCGATTTGTTCGACGGTTTTGCTGAGAGCCCGGCAGGTCAGAGGTTGCTCTGGTTCAGTCGAGGCTACTATCGACTGGAAATGGATGGAGATCAGCCAATTTTCGTGGACCTGAGATTTGGACGATTGAAGAGTTGGTTCTTGCCCATAGAGCCCGAAGGCCGGGACTACGTTTTTCAATATGCCCTGAAGTCAGCCACCAGCGACGGTCCCCACGATGATTTTCATCGATTGAAGGCCGAAGGAGGTTTCTCTCAATTCCCTAGAGAGATATTTTGGCAGCGCCTGAGAGGGAAATCCATCAAGTCTGACCAGGAATCGTTGAGAACGGATCGTCTCTGAGCATCCGAGAAAGTCGGATGTAGGTCCCAGGATTTCTTTGGAAGAAGACCCGTAGCTTTGAAAGCGGGGCAACGAAAATTCGTGATGGAGCAGTCGTTTCGGCTTGAACCTCGTGCGTCACTAATTTGTTTTTCTCAGGGAACCTGGCGATCATAGCACCTCGACCGACCTCTGTTTCGGCTCCGCCCCGGTTGATGACGCGCACCTTCCCTTCGGCCACTAGGAAGAGATCCAAAGGTAGACCTCCTGGGGAGAAGAGCACTTCTCCTGCTGCATAGTCCCGGGGCTCGAGAATCGAAAGGAGTTGTCCCCGTTGAAAGGGAGTGAGGGGTCGCAGGCTGCGATTGCTCTTCATCACAGGCCACAGGTCGTTGAGTTTATTGTTGGCCACTCTCCTGAGGAGCTCAGGAAGATCGGTGTTGGCGATGAATTTGATGAAATCGGTGCGGGATATAGTGACCAATTCACATTCCGACAGGGTGGACACCGATGCGAATCTCGGAGAATCCAAGACGATGGCCATTTCCCCGAAGAAATCGTAGCGCTTCAGGACGCGAACAAGTTTTTGCTCTCGATAAATCCCCACCTCACCCCGGGCAACCAGGAAAAAGAAATCCCCCCATTCACCCTCGGTGATCAACTCCACGCCGGCTTCCACTCGACGAGTTTGGGCAATGTGTAAGAATTCAAGACTCTTCTGAATCGGGCAGTCCGCGAAAATTTCTGCATGCAGAAGGATGTCCAGCAGTTGAGTTGCCCGGTCCCCTGACTCCAAATCTTCTGTTCTGGGTGCTAGGACTAGAGTGTTGCTCAGTCCCGTGGGAGCGATCTTGAGTCGACTTTCGTCCTTGATGGCATCTTGAGAAACGTGGGTGAGGTACATCCTCTGTCGCACCTCTCGGGGAAGATTTGCCAGAATTTCGGTAGGGGTGTGGATCGGGGGGATGCCTGCTTCGTGGAATATGAGGTCGGAAGCCCAAGGGAAATTGAGAAGGATCTCTCGACGTTCGTCGCTGATGATCCCCTGCTCATTTAGGTCGTCGAAGGTGTGGGGATCATAGAGAGTGTCGCAGGAATAGGCGAAGGTTTTTCTGCGATGCTCGACCTGAAAGCCCAGGGTTGGCACCGGGTGAAAGGTGTACCAGAAGCGAAATCTGGCACCGAGAATGTTCACTTTGGGGCCGAGAATCACGGGTTGAAAGTCGAACAGTTTCTCGAGTTCGTCTCGTTCGAGACCGATCAAGCTCCGGTATTTACGAACAAAGCTTTCCATCACCGTGGAGGTAGTATGAAGTCGAACTCGACCCTCTTCCATGATTTTCTGCAGCGTTCCGGAGTCGTGGTCGGCATGACAATGCGTAAGAAGGATGTCTTCTACCAGACGGGCATCCAGGTTTCGAACCTTCATCCATTCGGTGGTATGGACGGGAGGATCGACGAGCAGTCCCTTGCCGTCGAGCCAAATAATGAAACCGGACGTTCGGCTGTCCACATCAAAGCCATGGCCGGCGCCGAGTACGGTTACACCAAAGTCCGGAGGATCGAAGCTTGAAACTCCATCAAAGGAGAATTTCGGCACCGGCAGAGGGTCAAACGAGATGATTTCGACGGAGCCGTTCTGCTCTAGGGAAACCTCGTTTCCTTCCAGGAGACGGATCTTGACCTCGTCCACGTCGACCGAGTCGCCAGAAGAACAGACGATTGGGTCGATATAGTCTGAGAGCTTGAGAATACGGCCATTCACCTGCTTATAGAAGCGAGCTTCAGCCGCCAGATCGGGAAATCCGAAGGTGGCGGAACCGTGAGGAAATTCCCTTTCTAAACGAAAGCTGCTGGGACCGAAGACGGCCTCTCTCAGCAAGCGGTACAGGGGCCTTTGTTGGTGTGGGCGACAGATGAAACGAAGCTTTTGCCCCTTCACGTAGTAGTTGTAATAGAGAGGAAACTCCAGTTCCGCTAGAGAGGTACCATTCTGCAAGTCAAATAGGGATTCAGGCAGCACGAAAAGATTGGGGACGCCGGCTTCGGTGTTGATGGTGTCCTTGATAGTCTCTGGATAAGCACCAACCTGCAGTCGGAAGTCACCCCACTGAACCAGAGTGCCTCCCCGAGGAAGCTTTTCGACTTTGAGTTGAGACTTGGGAATCTTAGTGCCCTCCGCCCATTTGTTGCACCCAGGTGCCAAGAACTTCCCGTTCCTCCTCGGTCATCCGAGTGAGGTTGCCCAAGGGCATAGCTCTAGAGTCCACCGACTGCTCCCTGATCTTCTGGGCCAGTCCGCGAATCTGTTCCGGGGTTTCCAGCAACACACCATTGGGGGCTACAGTCAACGCGTAACCTTGCTGGCTCGGCTCAGAGGAGTGGCAGGAAACGCAGCGGTTGGCGATGATGATCTGGACTTGGGAGAAGGGGACCCGATCTTCGGCCGCAACAGCCTCTCCTGCTCCACCAGCACCTTTAGGTAGGGTCATGAAGACGGTGATAGCTAGACTGACCAAGACTGGTGCCCAGACCCAATTGGCTGATTGTCCTCGCTCAGAGCAGATCTGGTGGTGACGTATCCCTGCGCCGATGATGAACAGCAAGAGTATGATGACCCAGTTGTATTCGTGGCTGAAGGTGTTGGCGTAGTGGTTGGAGATCATCATGAAGATCACCGGAAAGGTCATATAGGAGTTGTGAACCGAACGGACTTTGGCGTACTTGCCTTGGGAGTAGTCCGGGGTTTCACCAGCCATGGCGGCATCCAGCATCTTCTGCTGTCCGGGAAGGATGCGAATCCAAACGTTGGCCACCATCAGTGTCCCGAGCACCGCACCAAAGTGGATGAAGGCCGCCCTTCCGCTGAACAGATGGGTCAGGCCGTAGGCCAGGGCCACCATCCCAAGAATCGAAAGCGCGGTGCCCACGGGCTCACTCTTCTTGCCGATGGTCTGCCACATCAGGTCGTAAGCTACCCAACTTCCTAAGACGATGGCGAGAGAGGCGGCCACTGCAACCGTCAGGCTGATATCGGCCACTTTGGAGTCGATGAGGTAGGAGCCACCGGTGAAGTAGTAGACGATGGCCAAAAGGATCATGCCGCTGATCCAGGTGAAGGTTGCTTCCCATTTAAACCAATGGAGCTTTTCAGGCATCTTGCCAGGCTGCATCAGGCGTTTTTCTACCAGGTAGTAGAAGCCTCCGTGGACCATGAAGGTCTCACCTTCCACCCCATCCCTGGGTTCCTTGGGAGGCTCGAAGGAGTTGTCCAACCAGACGAAATAAAGGGAGCTTCCGATCCACCAGATTCCGGCAATGACGTGGAACCAACGCACCGCTAGATTTGCCCACTCTAAGGCCGCTCCGCTCATGTTTTAACCCTTTCTGGCCCTCGTTTCGAACTCTTGGCGCAGTTCTGCTCAAACCGAGCGCTTCAGCTTCCTCGATAAGTGGAATAGCCGAACGGGTTCAAGAGCAAAGGGACGTGATAGTGGCTCTCGGTGTCCTCCACCATGAAAACAATTTTCACGTAAGGATAGAAACTCTTGGTCCCCTGAGCTTGAAAATAGTCGGCTACGACAAACTCTAAGCGATAGTGACCTTTGCAGAATTCGAAACCTTCCTTGATGAGGTCTTTGACTCGACCGTCCTGATCGGTGCAACCTCCGCCGACTCTCTTCCAATCCCCGTCGTCAAGAAAATCTAGCCGGACGATGACTCCCGCTGCGGGTCGACCCAGAGAGGTGTCTAGAATGTGGGTGGTTATGGCACTCATTGCGTTACCAGTTTCTCCAATCTCAGGCTAATGATCTTCGCTAGTTCTTTTGAGACGACAAGCATTTCGACTTTGGGCTCAGACAGGAGGCGGGCTTCGAGGGCATCGATGATCTCCTGGCGGCTCTTCCCGGTGGCACAGATTAAGAACAGGTATCCGAACCTTTCCTCGTACTCTTGCTGTCTAGTTCTCAGGCGCTCGGCAGCTTCCTGGTCAGAATCGGCTGCCGCGGCCTGTTCCCCTCGAGACCAACGTGAAGCGAGTTGATTTCCCTGAGCTTTCTCTCCGATCCGGGGATGCCCGGCTAGGGCCTCTTTCCAGTCGGGCTCTTCGCATTTCGTCCAGGCTTGAGTGCCCTTGGCGATCAAATCTTCCAGACTCTTATAGGGAGCCAGACTATTCAGCTCACGAATCCAACGCTGGGAGTGGCAGACCTCCCGAAAGAGGTTGCACCGCTCCTCTTCTGAGCAGGCATTCAAGTGCATCAAGCGGTCTGGGATTTGAATCTCGCTGTCCGGACCGATGCTTTGTGACAAGGCTTCCTCCAAGGTGGTGAGAGTTGCGGTTAGCGTTCGATGAATCGTCCCGAAGGGGGGTCAGAGACTTGGGATCCGTCAAATATTTGCTCTCCACGCAAATAGGTGGCTTCCACCAGCCCACGCCAGGTCCTGCCTTCATAGGGTGAACCGGCATGGCGATGCAGGAGATTTGCTGGAGTCCACTCCTGCTCAGGCGAAAAGACCAGGAGATCAGCATGTTTGCCGACTTCCAGGCTTCCCTTCAACCTGGAGAGGCCAGCCACCCGAGCGGGATTGGAGCTGAGCCAGCGAGCCAAGTCAGGGAGATCGAAGCCCCGTTGTCTGGCGGAGGTCCAAACAGCCGGCAGAGTGGTTTGCACCGAAGCGATGCCTCCCCATGAGGTCAAGAAATTTTCGGACTTGAGATCTCCGGGGCAAGGAGAATGATCTGAGGCGATGAGATCGATAGAGCCGTCTTTGAGGCGCTCCCATAAGGAGTCCCTATGCTCTTGCCCACGGATGGGTGGAGCACATTTGAAGTAGGTGGCCCGGTCGGGTATCTCTTCAGCGCAAAAGGTGAGGTAGTGAGGACAGGTTTCACTGGTGACAAGCTCAGTGGTCAGGAGGTCGCATAAATCCCCACTAGAGAGGTGAACGACGTGACAGCGACAACCGAACCGCTCGGACAGGGCCACCAATTTGGCGATGGCCTCTCGCTCGGCCTGCAAGGGCCGGGTCGCAAGCCAGGCCTGGTAAGTGGTGCCAGGATGCTCAGGTTTCGGGTCCAATAAGGCGCTGGGCCACTCGGCGTGAACCAGCAGAACTGCTCCAAGTTGAGCGATGGTCTGCATGGCTTGGGTCAGTGAGGATTCGTCTAGATTCTGAAACTCGGCCGTGCCGGGGTCCGACAGAAAGGCCTTGAAGCCCAACACTCCGCAGTTCCAGAGGGCTTCGAGTTGGTCGATGTTGCTGGGCACAGCCCCCCCCCAGAAGCCCACATCACAAAAAAGCTTGCCCTCGGTAGAGGCAAGTTTTTCTCGAAACGAGTCCGGATCCGTGGTGGAAGGAATGCAATTGAGGGGCATATCGACCACCGTGGTCACCCCTCCAGCTATGGCCGCCCGGGTTCCTGTTTCCCAGCCCTCCCAGTGGGTGCGTCCAGGTTCGTTGAAGTGCACGTGAATATCGATCAGTCCCGGCAGAATGGCGGCCTCCCCATAATCGACCTCAGGGAATCCTCCGCTGGGTTGGTCATAGGGCTGATGGGCAATAATGGAGCCTTCCTGCACCACCAGGGCTAGGGGTTTGATCTGGTCTTCGAGCACCACTCGTCGGCTTTTTAAAATGCGGGTTTCCGGCATGCCCCGGGCTTCGATCTCAACAAGGGATTAGCCTGGTTCGAGCGCTCCACAAAGGAAGGTCTCTTCGCCCGAAAAAGCCTTGCCCATCCATGGCTAAGAAACTTTCCAAAGTCCTTCAAGAGGATCAGCAACATTGTCTCTTGACCACCTTTCGCAAGAACGGCAAGGCGGTTCTCACCCCCATGTGGTTTGTCCTCAAAGACGGAGTGGTTTGGATGTCCACTCGAGGAGAATCGGGGAAAGTAAAGAGGATCCGTGGGAATGGAAAGGTCAAGCTCGGTCCTTGCACCGCGGCAGGGCGACTAACAGGAGAGGAGGTCTGCGCTCGAGCTTCCTTGGTGTCCGATGAAGCCGAGCAGGATTGGGCTCGGCAAGCGCTCCTGAAGAAATACGGCCTAAAAAAGCGTCTGGTAGTTTTTGCCATGCGCTTTGCTCGGGACAAGACTGAGGCCATCATCAAGGTTGAGCGTCAGGTCCTCACCAACGAGGCCTGAGAGTGGGTCCCACCGGAGCTTGGATCTCCCCCAGCAGTCCGCTGAAGTTTTCCACATAGTAAAGCATGGATTCAGGATCCCGCCTCAAGACCACCTGCCGAGGAGTGTCACCACTGCAAGCGAGAATGACGGTGTATCGATCTCCGTCGTCGCGGGCTCGAGATGAGAGGATATCCAGGCGATAGTTATTCGGATCCACGGCGTAGCCGTTAGTAGGGCTGGCTCCTTTGGTATAGCTGTTGAATAAGTAGGGCCGATTGCGAAGGGTCTGATAAAGACTGCTTCCCAGGCCTGAACGGCGCCAATCGGGTTGGTCTCGATAGCTCCAAGTGGCTTGACCAAGCATGACCAAGCCACGCTCTCGAGTCGGGGGATCGATCGAGAGCATGATGGCGTCAAACCAGAGCTTGAGGGCGTCTTCCGGGGTTTGGGCTTGCTCCTGGAAGAGTTTCTCGAACTCCGTAACGCCTGCCGGAAGTTGGGCCAGTACTCTTTCCGAACAAAGCTCCTGGGACTTCTCGCCCGGAGCGGCCGGAGTCTGACTCAAGACTAGGCCTACCAGGACCAAGACCATGATTGAGGTTCTCATTCCTGCTGCTTTTCGATTTTTAGAGGCACTCCTGGTAGGTGGATACTCTCGAATGGAGTGTTTCGTCAGGTATAAATGGGAAAAGACATCGACGGGAGCTCTCAATGAAACGCCACTTTCTCATACTCGTGACCCTTCTGGCTTGCTTTGGCGGGGGGCTTAGTGCTGCACCCACCTACGATCAGGCCTTCGAGCTCTACATGCAGCAGCGTTTCAAGGAGGCCTTGACTGCCTTCCAGCAGGTGCAGACCGAACGAGACGATGCCGAAGTGCGTCTTTGGATAGGGTGGTCCCACTATCGTCTGGGAGACATCGAAGAGGCAGAAGCGTCTTTTCGGGGCTCTCTTGCCCTTCGCCCAGACCACCCAGAGGCCGAGACCGGACTCGCCTTCATCGCTCTGCGGCAAGGTCAAAATCCCGAGGCCTTAGAGCTTTTTGAGAAGGCTCTCCTGCAGCATCCCAAAAGCAAGGACGCTCTTTTGGGTGCCGGTCTTGCCCTATATCGGATGGACCGCCCCTTTCGAGCCAGGGAGCGGCTGGGCAAACTGTTGGAGCTTGAGCCAGAGCACGGAGAAGCTCTGCAAGTCTTTCGCCAACTGGAAAACTTGCAAGAACCGGAAGCCCCTCTAGCTGCGCGAAAGGACCTGGTGCGCCCTGAAGAGCTGGTTTGGACCTACCGGGCCGGCAAGGACTATCTTGAGGTCCTTCAGGATGGGCAATGGTCCCCCGTGTTGCTGCACGGAGTCAATCTTGGGGCGGCCCTTCCCGGACGGCACCCATCGGAGTTTCCTCAGTCTCGAGAGTTCTATCTCGACTGGCTCCAACAGATGGCCGAAATGGGTTGCAATGTTGTTCGGGTGTACACCATCCTGCCTCCCAGCTTTTATGAAGCCTTCTGGCAGTATCAGCAGGATGCATCCAACTCACCGCTTTGGCTGATCCACGGAGTCTGGACAGAACTCCCCGAGGATGACGACTTTTTAGGCCAGGAGTTCTATCAAGAATTCCTCCAGGAGATGCACCGAGTGGTGGATCTCCTGCACGGTCAGGCCGACATCCCTCGTCGTCCGGGTCACGCTTCGGGCACCTACAATGTGGATGTCTCACCCTGGGTTCTGGGCTATATCCTGGGCCGCGAGTGGGAGCCCTACTCGGTGGAAGAGTTCGCCGCCCTCCATCCGAACTACACCTATCAGGGAACCTACTTCAGTTGCCAAGGAGGGAACCCCACCGAGGCCTGGATGGCCCAGGTCTGCGACGAGATCGCAGTCTACGAAATGGAGCGCTATCATGCCCAACGCCCCATAGCGTTCACCAACTGGCCCACCTTGGACCCCCTGCACCACATCAGCGAGGCCACCAAGGACGAAGAGATTCGTTTGATGGCCGAGCGAGGGGAATTCAGCCGAAGAGAACTTCGAGAGTACGACAACGATGCGGTGGACATCACCTCCACCAACATTGAAGTCGACTCCTCTTTTCAGGCTGGAATTTTTGCCTCCTACCACGCCTATCCCTATTATCCCGACTTCATGGTCAATGAGGAGCACTTTGGAGAGGCCGTGGGGCGACACGGGCAAAGCCATTACCTGGGTTACCTAAAGAATCTCAAGGCCCATTATGGAGACATGCCGCTATTGATCTCCGAGTACGGGGTGCCGTCGAGTCGGGGAAACGCCCACGTTCAGCCTCAAGGGTATGACCACGGAGGTCACACCGAGATTGAGCAGGCCGAAATCAACGTCAAGCTCACCGACGATATCGTGGATGCCGGTTGTGCCGGAGCGATTCTTTTTGCCTGGATCGATGAATGGTTCAAGAAGAACTGGGTGGTCATCGATGTGGAGATCCCGCTGGATCGCAACCGAATGTGGCTCAACCCCCTGGACCCGGAGCAGAACTATGGCATAATCGCTATGCGTCCGGGGGCAGAGAGACTCTTTTCTACTCTTGTGGGCTCCTCCAAAGAATGGGCAGGCGCTGAGGTTTTGGCCCGTCGAAGGTCCCAGAGCGAACTCGCTGACACCTCATCTGAACCCGGCCTGAAGACTCTCAAGGTGCACAGTGACGAGGGTTGGCTGTATCTGGCTATCGAATTGCTGGGCCTAGAGACTCTGAACTTTGACCGTTATGGGATCGCCATAGGGATCGACACCATCGAACCGGAGCTCGGAGAGCACCGGTTCCCACCTCCTTTTGAAGTCACCACTCAGCAAGGGCTCGAGTTCTTGATCCTCATTGAGGGAGAACAGGACTCCAGACTCTTGGTGGCTGAAGATTATCAGCCCTATCGGAAGGTCCCCATCCAGGGAACCGACGGAGAGTATGCCCAGGTTCGAAATCCCTTTATGCAGCCTCAGAAGAGCCACGAGGGCAAATTTGTCCCCATCGTGGTGGAAACAAATCGCCGCCGGATCGGACGAGACGGAACAGTCTATCCGGCTCAACGCCTTGAATGGGGAGCCCTCAGTCGAGGGAGCCTGGACAGCGCGAGAGCCGACTTCAACACTCTGGCCGACTGGAATCTCAATGGGAACCTCTTGGAGCTTCGTATCCCCTGGGGGCTTCTCCACATCACCGACCCCTCGTCTCATCAAGCCATTTTTCAAGCCTGGGAGACAGGCGATGTGGAAACCAAAACTACTGAGGGCTTTCACTTTCTGGTATGCCTTTATGAACGAGGCAGTGGAGAAACCAAGCCCAGGGTGGTCGAAGTTTTGCCCCCCCAACAGGGGCAGCCTTACAGTTTGAGTCGAACCTTCAAGTGGCAGAACTGGGAGCGTCCAAGTTACCACTGGGAATTTAAGGAAACCTACTACCGTATGAGAGATAAATTCCGAAAATTTGACGGGAGAGTGCCGAGATGAGGCCGTCAGCAAAAACTCTTTTGATGGTGATCACCACCTTTCTCTTGTGGGGTCCAGCGGCTTGGGCTGAAACGGACGATATTCCCCGAATCATGGAGCAGGCCCAGCAGAAGTTTGTTCAAGAAGAGTACTCCGAAAGCTTGAGTCTGTATCGACGAGTGGTGGAGTTAGAGCCTGCCAACATTGAAGCTTGGTCCAGGTTGGGGCTACTCCTGAGCTGGGAGAACCGTCTGCCCGAGTCCATAGAGGCCTATCGTTCGGCCCTGGATTTGGTTCCCGGAGATCCGGAACTGCGTAGCAGTTTAGCCAGAGTCCTGGCCTGGAAGGGGGACCTCTCCGAGAGCGCTCGTCTCTATACCGAACTTATCGAAGAGCGACCTGGAGATCTTCAGGCTCGCTTGGGCTTGGCTCGCACTCTCTCTTGGGCCAATAGGTTCGACGAGGCCATCACCGTTTATCGGCATATCCTTGAACGAGATCCCAAAAATATCGAGGCTCGTATGGGAATCGCTCGAGTTCAGAGCTGGAGCGATCGTTTCGATGAGGCCATCGCTTCCTACTGCAGTGTTCTGGAGGACTCTCCCGATAATGTTGAGGCTCAGCTGGGGATCGCTCGCGTCCTGGCTTGGAGCGATGATCTGGCTGCCGCCATCAAGAAGTACGAGTCCATCTTGGAGGAAAATCCGGAAAGTGCCGATGCTCACGCCGGATTAGGAGATGTCAGGCGCTGGCAAGGGATGAACCGCGAGGCCTATAGTCACACAGAGAGGGCTCTGGAACTCAATCCTAATCACGACGACGCTCGGAAGAGCTTGCGCTTGCTGCGCTTGGCCACGGCCCCTGAGTTAAGCCCGGTGTTCACCACCGTTAAGGACAGCGACAACAACCAACTACAAATTTATGGAACCGATGCCGCCGTATCCTTGGACCCGCAGACCCGTTTTCGCTTGAGCTATCGGAACTTTTATAATCGCAATCCGGATCAGGAGCTCTCTGGGCGGGCCGAGGTGCTGACTGCCAATGTCTCCACCCGATTCTCTCCCGAGCTTGCGATGAACGCCTCGCTGGGCACCGTCTCTCTCGATCCACACCAGGCTCAAGGGCAAAGCGAGACCATTGGAGGTTTGAACTTTCAGGTCACTCCTCATCCGGATCACCACCTGGTGGTCGGTTACAATCGGGAGATCCTGGTAGAGACGGCCCAACTGGTGGAGAACGCCATCTCCATGGACACCGTGGACCTTGGTTACCGTATGCGGCTTCCGGCCGACAATGAACTCCGCCTGGGCTATGCTCGCTCCACATTCTCAGACCAGAACTCCCGAAACGTCTACTCGGCGAGCTTCGCTCACCGCATACGGGGGATGACTCCGGACCTGCGGGTTGGGGCCAGTTTCCGGCAACTCGATTATGCTCGCCGCACCTTCAGTGGCTATTTCAACCCTCCCACCTTTCAAGTGGGTGAGGTGTTCGCAGAAATGGAGCGTCGAGATCCTGACGACCCTTGGATCTATTCCTTAGGGGGAGCCGCGGGCTACCAAACGATCGATGTCGAAGACCCTCAATTCGTCTATCGGTTGTCGGCAGGCGTCGGATACCGCTTCAACGACAATGCCGAGATCGAACTCTCAGGATTGACCACCACCTCAGCCATCTCCTCGATCCAAGGATTTCAATACACCGCAGGTACAGTGCGCATGCGCTTTAGGTTCTAAGGTGAGTCTATTCCTCATCATCTGTTTCTTTGGTCAGACCCTGGCGCTCCATTTTGCCCCAGGCGGTGTCACCTAAGAGATACTTGAAGAGCCCTCTGAGTCTGGCCAGGACGGTGAATTGGCGGTAACCGAGGTTTTCCAGCAGGACCCAAAACAAAAGGATGACCCTCTCTTTAACGGTTTTAAAGCGGCCAAAGATCTCTTCGTCGAGGAGCATGGCAAAAATACTTAAGAGTATTCCATAGCCATAGGCTACCAGGAAAAAGAGCAAGAAGAATTTCAGGGACAGCTCTCCGGTATAGGCTTGCCAGAGTACTAGCGCCAGGCCTGCCGCTTCCACCAGAGGGCTCAACAACTCTACCGTTAGGAAGTAAGGGTAGACCACGCTTCCCATGGCTCGGTATTTTGGGTTTAGACACAGTTTTTTGTGCCTCCAGAGAACGTCGGCCAGTCCTCGATGCCAGCGATCTCTCTGACGAAAGAGCACTCGCAAGGATGAGGGAACCTCGGTCCAGGCCACCGGATCGGGGATGAAAACGGCCTTGGAAGCGGTTTTGTTCTCCACCCCCAGTCGACGCAGTCGCACCACCAGTTCCATGTCTTCACCCACAGAATCGTGGGCATAGCCACCAGCAGAGACCATCGCCTGACGGTCAAAGAGGCCAAAGGCCCCGGAAATGATCAGATTCCCCCCCATTCTGTTGAGCCCCAAGCGTCCGAACAGGAAGGCTCTCACGTACTCCACGGCTTGAAAGCCTTCCAGTGGGGTTCTCGGGGTCCGGACCTCCTTCACCGCCCCTCCCTGAACGACGCTGCCATTGAGAACTCGCAGAGTCCCTCCAGCACAAACCACATCGTTTTGATACAGAAACGGCCTGACCATTTTCTGGAGAGCGTCGAACTCCACCAGAGTGTCGGCATCGATAGCGCAGATCAGTTTTCCGGAAGCGATCTGAAGACCAAGATTCAAGGCGTCAGCCTTGCCCCCATTGACTTTGTCAACCACCACCAGATTCGGGTAGTCCGGAGTCAAGTACAAGCCTCGAATTTCAGAGGTCTTGAGCTGTAGGTGATAGGTCGGTTCCACGGGCTTAAGCTTGAAGGCCTGAACCAGCACTTCGAGGGTGCGGTCCGGAGAACCGTCGTTGATAACCACCACCTCCAAGTTGGAGTAGTGCAGGTTGAGGAGGGCCCTGACACTTCCTACGACGGTCAACTCTTCATTGAAAGCAGGAGCCAGAACGCTGACCTTGGGAGTGATCTCGGAGCTCAAAAGTCGGTACGAATTTTCTCCCCAGATCTGTCTCTTATGGTCCTTCATTTCTCGGGCTGCAAAAAGCAAGGCTAGAGCGTAGAAGGTGTTGACGAAGAGAAAATAGACCAGAATGAGTTGCTCAAGCCAAATGTTCAAAAAGACTCCTCCGGGTGGGGTTCGTAGGGAAGGGCCAAGACATAGCGAGACATGATTCCTGCCATACTCTTATCTTCTCGAGCATATCGAGTCAGATACAACTTTCCAGGAGGACCGGTTTGGATCAGAGCTAGACCGGCGGCCTTTCGCACCGGCCAGTTCTCGTCGCTCAGCAGGGTTGCAAGTTTGGCTGTGGCCTTCCAATCTGAGAGAACTCCTACGGCTTCGGCTGCCGCGACCCGCACTTCGGGGTTCACGTCGTCGAGGAGATGCAAGAGTTTGTCTTGAGCGTCCTTGCCTCCCAAGCCTCCTAAGGCCTTGGCCGAGGCCGTTCGAATTTCGGCGTCTTCACTGTTGGCGAGGTTGAGGATAGCTATCAGGGTGGCAGGGTGGGCGAGCCGGCTGGCCACTTCGAGAGCCGGCAAAGTCCCTGCTTGCTCCTCCTTGGCTAGAAACTTCGAGAGGGGTTCCCCCACGGCTTGCCCCATCCGCAAAAGGGCGTCTTGTACGGTGAAGCGAGCCACCATAGATGGCTCTCCTAGGAGTTCGATCAAGCTCGCGATACCTTCGGTTCCCCGGCTGGTCCAAAGGTAGGCGGCTTCCGCTCGCACCAAGTAGTGGGGATCTCTCACCAGGGTCTCAGGTATTTGGTCTGCTTTGCCCAAGGTCACTAGAGTCCGAACACCTTGGAGACGGACCCACCAGCGGTGGTCTCGACATCCAGAACTTGCGGTTTCCATGAGGCCGGTGGCATCGGCGAGCGCTAGGAGTCGGACCTGATCTTCCCCAGCCAGATGGAGCGTGAGTCCTCCGATGAGTCTGAGTCGTTCTGGTTGGGGAAGCTTCTTCACCGCCTGGGCAGAATCTTCGAGGTCGCTGTGCTGCTCAGTGAGATAAGCCACCACCTTCAGATAGCAGGCCTCGAAGCTTGCCTTGAGCCTGTGTTCCCAATAAGACTGCCAGGCGCTTCGACCAAGCAAGACCGCTGTGGCCAGACAGAACAAAACCAACTCGACCACCGTGGGCCAATAGAGCGTTGAGCTAGAGAGCTGTTCGTAGGTCATAGGATGGTCATGATGTTTTCAGTCGCCGGACTTGAGAGCTTGCCGAACTTTCTCGAGGAGCACTGGCAGGCTGAATGGTTTTGAGACGTGATCGACGGCCCCCATTTCCAGACTTTTTAGGACATCGCTTTGAGCGGTGCGGGCTGTCAGCAGTATGACCTTGGTTTGGTCCAAATTACCTGCTTCTTTGAGTTGTCGCAGCAATTGATATCCCGACAATCCGGGAAGGTCCACGTCCAGCAGGAGAACCCGAGCACGTCGGTCAGAGGATTTTCCCACAAGTTTTCGAGAAGCTTCCAGGCCGTCAGAGATCCAGAAAGTCTGATATCCCTTGTTCTCTAGAGCGTGCAGAACGAGCGGTGCCAGTAGGGCATCGTCTTCCACCACTCCGACGTCCACCTGCTGTTTGGTAGAATTTCCTATGGAGTAGGTGGTCTGGCCGGAGACCACTCGACCCCCTCCCAGGCCTTGAGCTTTTTCCAGGGCGCGATCAGCCATGTTGATCAAGCTGTCAAGAGAGTCCCCGTCTTGAGGAAAGGTGGCCAGTCCAGCAGAGAATGTTTTCCCCCAGCGTTCACTATAACGCAACAGTAATCCATTCAACCTCTCTAAGCCATCACTGAGTCGCATTCCGTAAAGGCCCAAGATCAGGCGGTCACCAACATACTTGGCAACGGTGTCTTCACTTCGGAAGCTGTTGCCGAAGGTCTGACCGAGACAAGCTAGTTCTCGATCAGCACTCTGGGGACTCATGTTCTTGAGATCGTCGAGTTCCAGAAGGACCAAGGTCAAGGGCTGTCCAGAACGACGAGACAGATCCAGAAAGCTGCGGAGTCTTGGTCGGGCTCTGGTCCAAGAAGCTAGTCCGGTGACCGGATCGGTACTCCCGAGATCGATGACGGTTTGCTGCCGCTCTAGACGATTCCGAATTCTTGCTATCAATTCCGGGCCTACTACAGGCTTGGCCACGTAGTCGTCGGCCCCACAGCGAAATACCTTGATTACCGTGTCGGATTGCTTTTCAGCGGTCATCAGCACAATTGGAAGGGCGTTCCAGCGACTTAGACCCCTGAGAAGCCTACAGACTTCGATTCCTGACATGATCGGAAGATTTATGTCAACCAGAGCGATATCCGGCTTGAACGAATGCAAAGTCTCCATCAAATCCGCTGGCGACACAATAGCTTGGGCCCTCATTCCGGCTCTCGTCAGCAGGTCTTCCACCGAAGCGTTAAAAACAGGATCGTCATCGAGGATCAGAACTCTCGGAATCCTCTCCAACTTTTGCTGAAGCACTCTATCTATGGCGTCTTGAATCTGTCCAGCAGGAGCGGTGCTGTCAAGCAAGTATTGCGCGCCGTTCCTGAGCGCTTTAACCCGGTGCTCCAGGTCTGTTTCCGGGAGCAGAACCAACACCGGAAGATCGGGATGGCGACGAGATGCGTTGCGGAGAAATTCGAATCGCTCTTCCTCTTCGGTGCTCACTCCAAGGTGAACGATTATGGCCCCTGGTCTGCTGTCCTGAAGGTGCTTAATGGCTTGTCCTGGATGCTCTGAGCGCAAGAGCTCAAAGTTTCTCTGCTTCACAGGCAGTTGAATGGGTTGTCCTGGAGCATCCAAGAGCAGGACCTGCTGTCCCAGGGGTTCGACGCTTTGCTTGATTACCGCACCGGGAGTGTTGATCAAACTCCGGAGCTTGAGGACTAGGTCGGTGAACTCAGGTATCCGGTCCACACTCACTTCTTCAGAGAGCATCTGTTCCAGACGACTGGCCAGCACCGACCCTTGAGGATAACCAAAGGAGCCCAGGGAACCTGCCAGTTTGTGGGCCTCTCCTGCGGCTTTCACGAGCAAAGCTTGGTCGTCACGCCCCTCTACCAAAGCGATTCCCATGTTTTCTAAGGTTTCAATTCTGGAGATGGTGGTCGGGAGGAATTTCTGCCACAGCTTCTTTAGGGCTGTGGTTCGCTCGTCTCCTGGGTTGATTTGGGAGAGCCTCAGGGTTCTCGACACCTCCACCAGCAGATCTTCGGGGTCCAGGGGGTGGACCAGAATTCGAGCCACCTGGTAGGTGTCGAC
Organism: Vulcanimicrobiota bacterium; assembly: GCA_050486105.1. GTDB lineage: Bacteria > Vulcanimicrobiota > Xenobia > Xenobiales > JADMJV01 > JAEXNA01. Next base: position 18,586 of record JBJHCR010000002.1, on the reverse strand, counting down.
CAATTGATTCATCAAGGTCCGGGAGGGAGGAGAGTCCAAGACGTAAATAACTGGGGTGTCTTGCCCCTTGTCCGTTTGCCGAATGGCCTCGAGCAAGTCTAGACTTCCCAGTTCTTCCGATTCTTGGGGCCCAAATTCTGTATGTTGAATGAGGATCAGATCCCAGGTGTCGGCCTGCATCGCCTCGAGACTCATTGCTACCGAATCTCTGGAAACAACTCGAATTCCCCCGAGTCGGATCTCGATCCATTCGGCGATATTTTCAGGGATCATGGCGATCAGGACTCGCTTCATGCAGACTCTTTTCTCAATCGGATGGGCTTACCCTAGTTTCTTTTCTCTCTTAAACGGTTTTCCTGAGGAGACCAAGTTTTGCACATTCAGCTCAGGCTCCAAAAATGGTATCCTTGGTTTGTTGTGGCAAGGGAAGCTGACTTATCTAGATAGGAGATCTCGCGTTGACTTTCGAGGGATTCGCAGTGCTCGGCGTAGTCTTGGCCGCAGTCATCCTCTTTGCCACTGAGAAGCTGGCGGTGGATCTGGTCGCAGTTCTGGTGGTGGGTACCCTGGTCTTATCAGGAATTTTGACCCCCCAGGAGGGGCTGGCTGGATTCAGTGATGGGGCCACCATCGCCGTGGCCGGCATGTTGGTCCTCAGTTCGGGCTTGGCTTCCACCGGGGCGGTGAGCAAGATTCCCAAACTGCTCGGTCCACTGATGCTCCGCTCTTTTCCTTTGGGCATGGCGATGATGATGTTCATTGTGGCTTTGCTCTCTGGCTTCATGAATAACACCGCCTGCGTGGCAGTTTTCATGCCCGTTTGCTTGGGGATCTCCAGGGCCACCCGAATCAGCCCATCAAAGCTGCTCATGCCCTTGTCGTTTGCAGCGATCTTTGGCGGTACCTGCACTCTCATTGGTACCTCTCCCAATTTGGTGGTGAACTCTATCGCCGTCAGTGCCGGGGAGCAGCCTATTGGAATGTTTGAGTTTTCTCGATTTGGCGTGCTCGTTTTCCTGGCGGGCACGCTCTACATGTTGCTCGTCGGAATCTCATCTATCCCTGAACGTCGTAGGGCCGGACAAATGATGAAGGCCTACGATATGGTTCCATACTTGACCGAGGTGGTGCTGCTTTCCGGCAGCCCAAATGTCGGACAGTCCCTTGGCTCGGCCCCTCTAGTGAAAGAGTTCGACTTGGACGTAGTCAGTATCGAACGAGACGGAGAGGTCTTGGCGCTACCTCCGTTGTCTACCATTCTAAGGGCAGACGATGTACTCATGGTTCGTTGCGAAGTGGAGGTCCTAAGCCGCCTGGGGCGGGAGAATCATGTCCGTTTGAAGTCGGACAGCAAGGTTCACGACAAGAATCTCGACTATCGGGAAGCGACCCTGGTAGAAGCGGTCGTACCCGTAGGTTCTATGCTTGTAGGTCACTCGCTGCAGACCTCTAACTTTCGGGAGCGCTTCGGCGCCCTGGTGATCGCCTTTCGCCACCGGGGGTCCGAAGAGGTTTTGCACACCAAATTGGGGCACACCAAGATCGAAGCCGGAGACGTGCTCCTCATTGAAGTCGAGCGTTCAAGATTGGAAGATCTGAGAAGCCGGGCCGCTTTTGTGGTGGTCAGTGAGTTCGCCGTAGACAGTCCTCAGCGAACCAAGATGGTCGCTGCTATTTCCATCTTCGTCGGGGTCGTGGGTTTGGCCGCGTTCGGACTTCTCCCCATTGAGATCGGAACCTTGGTTGGCGCGGTGCTCATGGTTGTTTTCGGGTGTTTGACCCTAGAACAGGCCTACCGAGCTCTAGATTGGAAGGTGATTTTGCTGATCGCCGGCTCCTTGTCCTTAGGTTTGGCCATGCAGAAGACCGGAGTAGCAGTGTATTTGGCTGGGGAGATTACCTCAGTCCTAGGACCTTTCGGTCCAGCGGTGGTGGTCAGTGGGGTGTACTTGATGACCACGGTTATGACCGAACTGATCTCCAATGCGGCCACTGCCGCCCTCATGGCTCCTCTAGCCTTGGCAGTGGCCGAATCCATGAGTTGGGAACCTAGGGCACTCCTGTTCGCTGTGGCCTTCGCCTGCTCAGCAAGTTTCATGACTCCCATTGGCTATCAGACCAACACCATGATCTACGGTCCAGGTCAATACCGCTTTACAGATTTCTTGAAGGTCGGTGGCCCGCTCAATCTGACCCTATGGCTGCTGGCGTCTTTCTTTTTGCCTCGTCTTTGGCCTTTATGAGTGCTTGAACTGGGCCCTATCAATCTTGGAGTTCCTTAGGAGCCGGCTTCGTGCGGAACTCGATTTTAGGAAGCTCCGGCTCGGGGGTGGGCTCGTCGGCCTCTGGACTTAGGCGTAGTCCACCTTTCGGAACCTTGACCGACTCACGAAGTTGACTGAAGAGGGCCTCTCTTGATTCTCGAGTAGCTTCGCTACCAGTCAGCGTGAATTCGCAGCGAAAGTCGTTGGTGTAGATCACCAAAACATGGGCCTCATACGGTTGGGTTGTTCGAAACTCTAGAGCCTTTGTGGCGCCGGACACAACCAGATCTTCACCTAGTCTGGTATGAGGATCTTGCCTGCGCAGCATCCGGTCTTCTCGATACTCTTTCTCAGCCTTGTCGGGACCCAACCAACCTCTGATCTTGACCTGCACTTGAACTCGCTTTTCGAGCGAATCCTGACCAACATAAGTCAGGGTAGAGGTCTTGCCCGTCCGTTGGCCCCTCAGGTCGAAACCAGGCAAGTCAAAGGTAACTAGTGGGCGACCTTGATGCTCGACAACCTGCTCAGCGACAAGGGGGGTAGCAATCGCCAGGAATATAAGGACCAGGAACCGCAACAAAATCATGGGTCTTGGCTTTGAGTTTGGCGGCTGGACTCCTTGGAGGCCTTGGTGGGGAAGGTCAGTATGATGTTAGTTCCCTGGCGCCCTTCCTCCACATTGAGCCGTCCGGAAATAGCCGAAAGAGAGGAATTTAGAGTGTCCAGATTTCCCAAGGCCAATGATTCTTGGGTTTTGGAATCAGGCTCGGTGCGACATTCCAAGGTGAATGTGGCCTCGTTTTCCGTGCTCTCGAGCAAAAGGTGGAGGCTTCCCCTATCAGGCAAGGTTTGATCGATGGTGATAAACAAATTGAGTAAGAGTTGGTAGAGAGCGGCCAAATTGACCTCTAGAATCTGACTCGGAGTCGCCAGATCACAACGGTACTGATGCTTTGGTGAGAGCGAACTTTCCAAAAAATCCTTCAATCGCAGATAGATTTCCTTAAGATTCAAGGTGTCGACTTTCTCCAAGTCTGGATTGGTTAGGTAGGCTAGAGGTTGAGTCGCTCGACTGGCACGGAGTATGGCACCCTCCATGCGGTCGAGTAGGGCCCCTTCTTGGGTCCTGTCCTGATCTACCCGAATCTCTTGCAGCATAGTTGTGTTTCCCAGCATGACGGTGAAGAGATTGTTGAATCGATGTCCCAGGCCCCCGACTAACCGGCCCACGGATTCGACGCGCGCTAGTCGTGCGGTTTCTTCACCCAACTTTCTTTCCTTGACCTTGGACTGATGAAGCTCTTCCAAACGCCGAGAGAGTTCTGACGTTTGCTTTTCGACCTCCTGGTCGAGTTTCGAGGTGAGGTCAGCGTTGATATTCAAGGCCTCTCTCAGATCGCTTTGCTTGCTGCGTTCTGTCTCCAAAAGGAGATATTGTTGGTGAAGTTCGTTGCGCCGAGTAGTCAGAGCAACCCCCGCCACCAGACAGCAACTCACCAGAGTTATCCCCTGTTCGATGAAGAGTTCTTTCTCGAAGTAAGGCATGAAGGAAACCCCCCAAGACACGATGGTGATAGCGCAGGCCGACAGAAACCAGGAGATATTCAGCATGACCAGAGCAGCGGTGATGATGATCAAAAAGAAGTAGCCTGTAGGGATGAAGTCTCCACCCGCGTGCACCCCCAGGGCTGTGCCCAAACACGGGAGAACGCAGCTGAGAAAGGCCATGGGATGGGCCCATCCCCGAGGGAGAACGTCCCGCATTAGAACCTGATTTAAAGAGAGGAAAAAAGCGACCATCAAAGCGTCACGGAGCAGAAAGAATTGCAGGAGACTCAAGGGTCCGACGACCGCCACATCCCGGATAGCAACGATCAAGTAACCCACCACACCTAGGAGCGAAACGACCTCCATCGACTCTCGGCACTTCTCTTCATGGAAGTTTTCCAAAGAATCGGCCGGGTGGGTTCTAGAGTCCGTCACGGTGATGCTTCAATCTCTGGCCCTTTCGGGAGCCAGAAGACAACCTGGGCTCCACACCCTGGGTGAGAATCGATTTTTAGCCAACCTCCGTGCTGTTCAAGGACCCCGAGAGCGGAGGGTAGCCCCATCCCGGAACCAAGAGTTTTGGTTGTGAAAAATGGTTCGAAGACTTGCTCTCTCTTGCCGGCGGGAATTCCCATTCCGGTGTCGGAGAGGGTAAAGAGGCATCCCATAGGTCCTCCATCGGCCTCAAGCGTAATCTTGCCACCCATCGGCATGGCGTCTTGAGCATTGGTCAAAAGTTCGCTCAAGGCGCCTCCAAAAAGCACGGAATCGACCAGGACTTCGGTTTCAGGTTGGTGGATCAGAGTTTCTACTTCAAATTTTTCCTGCAGCTTTTCCAAGAGAGGGTCCCAAACGTCTTGCAGCAAAGACGACACCGATCGGTTTTCCAGATTAAGTTTCAGGATTTGGCCGAAGGCGAGAAGCTTGGTGTTGAGCCTCAAGCTCTGTTCGGTGGCTTTGCGGATCTCCTCGAAATAATGTAGCTCATCTCCCGTCGAGGGAACTTTGCTCTGAATCTCCTCTAACTCGGCTTGCACCAACAAAAGTTGTTCTTGCAGCGATTTCCCCGTGGTGGTGCCGATCCGAGCGAGAGATTCCCAGCGTCTCCGCTTTTCAATGAAACCTTGTAGAGAGCGTTGTTGCAAGACGCTTGACTGGAGAGACTGAAGGGCCTGTTCGAGTTGTCGTTCACGTTCAGCGACACGGAGGCAGAGCAGTTCACGATTGCGCTGTTGAGCTTCCAAAGCTTGATGGAGATTTTGGCTCTGCTGTTGGACACTGTTTGACAGAGCCAGGGTGGAAAGCATGGTGGCCCTGCGAATATGAAGGTAGGTCGTAACCAAAACCAAGCTGATGGTGACTATGGTGATGGTGTCAAAGTTCGGCGAGCCAAATTTCCAGGTGTCCCAGATGATCCATATTCCTAGAGCGATGCAGGCACCCAGGAGGGCCCAAGCAAGTCGGTACATCACGAGGCCCAAGCTTAGGGCGATGAGGAGCAAGAAACCTTGGAAGGTCTCAGTCTCGGAGTTGAGGGCTGAAAGGCCTTGGGCGGCGGCGGCCAGTATGGTCAGAAAACAGAGTACCCCATGGGAGAAGCGGGATGGGATCCTAGGGAGAAGCGCCAAGAGAAGCAAGGCGCCTCCGGCAGTGCAGCTGATGATCAGGAGTTGAAAGACCTGGGTTCTTCCTGTCATGGTAGCCGCTCGGAAGACGAAAACGAAGGCGCAAATGGCTACCAGGGCCCAAGCCAAAGGCCGGATTTTTAATTGGACCAGTTGGTCGAGGTACTCGCCGTCGCTGGAAAACGGGCAACTATCCTGACTCGTCGAGGGAAGGTCTGGGTTCATTACTCAAGTTCTCTAGCCGAGCAGTTCTCCGTTTTGGGTGTTTACCATTTATCCACCTTTGAGTTCCGATCTCGGTGGGCCCCTTCTCGTCTCGGCTCCGCAGTGTTTTGAAAGCAGCTGCTCAAGGACTGTCGAGACACGGAATTCGTGCCCAGGCCAGAGGCTCGAAGGGGGGGTCGCCAGGGTTCGCTGAGGTCCTGGACAATGGAATCACATTGTGTTGCGGGGGGCTACTCGATAGTGAACTTCGAAGGTCCCGCCTTCCCTCTTTCCGTCTCCTCTCCGGCTTATGACAGAATTTTGACGCAGAAGGATCCGCATATCCACCTCCTGTGTAGAGGGGATCTTCTCTACGGTAAAGCTCTTCACGGATGAGGCGATCACTCGAGCCATTTCGACATCCGTGCCTACGTTCTGAGAAGGGTCATTGGTGAGATAGGTTGCCGGGTTAGCGGCAAATGGGCCGTAAACGAAAGGTCCAACTTCGCTGCTGTCGCTAGGATTGATGACCGCCCGAATGAACGAACCGGTCGGTTGTTCGGTGGTGACGTAAAACACAAAGTATCGGTTCCAAGCTGGTCGACCTTCAATGGCATCATAAGAGTTGGGGTGGGACCAGTCGTTGCGGGAAACGAAGCACAGCCCATCTCTTCTGTCGTTGCGAACGGACCTACTGACCGTACTTACGGAGAAGTAGTCCGAAGTGAGCAGTTCGGTTTCCATAAAGAGAGCCAGTCTTCGAGCTTCGGTGCTGACGTCGGAGCGGGCTACGGCTAGGGAAAAGGTGCGAAATCCCCAGGCAATAGTCAAGAAAACGACTGTCACAAAGAAACTGAAGACCAGGCTGGTCACCAGCGCTTCCGTGATGGTAAATCCCTTGACCTTTGGGCAACTCGCTCTGGCGAAGCACCTCATTTGGGTTCGAACTCGATCACTCTTTCCAATAGGACGGAGCGTCGTCCCCCTCCCTCCAATCTCATGTCTTCGGCGTCCTCTACCATCCACCAGACTGTGACCCTGACGTGATACAAAGCCTTGGCGAACTGATTGGTTTGGCGTCGCCCTTGGGCGTCAAGATAACTTCCGGGCTCTCCTATTAGGCGCCAATCCGCCCTGTAATGAAAGTCGAGGGGATGGTCAAGCTCGTGAGTCAAGAGTTTGCGTGTCCCCTCTTCTGATCCTCCTGTGGGGCTGGGCGGTCCAGCAGAGGTACACTTATCGAGCACGTATTGGGCCACAAAGACTCCAGCCGTGCTGTCACTGGTTTTGGTACTAGCCACCAAGAGGCTGCCAAGCAAGCCCAGTACACTAACAATGATGAGGCTCAACATGATGCATGCCAGCATCGTCTCGATGAGCGTTAACCCTGTTTGATCCGACTCGGTTGGAGTTCTCTCGAACCATGTTTTAGCCTTCATTGATTCCACTTAAGTGGTAAGTATAACAGAAAGTCTTGAACGTTTTATGACATAGAAGAATCGAAAGTTTTCGTCGAGATAGTCTGCAGGCTTCAGACTTCAAGAATTCTGAATGAATGCTTGCTCTCCCTGGCTCTTTCCCGAACTTTCCTGAGCATGAGTTCTCCTCTAAAGGGATCGCATGCTAGGTCAAGAACCGCATTCCGATGCCATTAATCTTCTCTCGCCCAATAAGAGTCAGAGCACTCCTTTCGATGATCATTCTGATGTCCCTGATTTTTCCGGTGCAAGGCCAGGAAATGTCGGGGGTTTGGCTCTCTCCGGATTGGCTGTTTCCAGGGGAGCGTAAATACAGCGAGGCTGAAGTGCGCGCCTCGGCTCAGGAAGTCTTGTCGAATTTGGCCCGGGCGGGAGTGGACACCGTTTTCTTGGAAACCTTTCTGAGAGGCTACGGTATTTGTCCAACCATTTCCCTGTCTTCCGAACAGGGACTGCCTCAGGTGCTCACCTATCGACCCGGCACCAACACCTCCCCCGTATATCCCCATCTTTGGTGGCCCTATCGAGCCGAGTACGGCGTGGTCCACGATCCGTTGCAAATCTTTATCGACGAGGGACAGAAAGTCGGAGTTGAAATCCACGCTTGGATCCATCTTTTCTATTGGAGGATGGACAACACCGATGTCATGTTGCCGTGGCACGATGGGCTTTCAGTCTGGGCTTCCTTGATGAGCGAATATTTGCGGATCCAGGCAGAACAACTCGAGTTTGCCCAGGGACGCACCGTTCGTCCGGGATATGAGCAGCAGGAGAGGGCCACTCTTGGGGACCTGATTCCAGTCGCCGTGGTGGCCGCCGCCGCCGAGATCTTTGACCGAGGCTGCGATGTTAGGGAGCTAGAGTCTCTGTTGCGGCAAGCTGGATATCGAACCCAGGGCCGTCCCATCGGGGTGTTGATCGCGGAAATCATCAAGGCTGGAGGAGACCGTCCGGATTTCTTACTCTTGGCAACGGATCAGGATCCGTTTCCGGCACCTCGGGGAAAGCGCCTGAGACCGATCTACGTGAACCCGGCCCATCCTGTGGTCAGGCAGACCTTATTGGAGGTGTGCCAGAACATCGTGTCCACCCACCCGGGCCTGGGTGGACTTCACCTAGACCACATTCGCTATCCGGTCGACGGGCAAGGCCTCTCTCAAAATTTGGGCATCGAGGATGGGAGCATTCGTTACTTCAGTGCTTCCGATCCCGAGCAGATGAGGACCTATCGAGCCTTGCAGCAGGAACTCGAGCTTCGCCAAGCTTCCTTGGCGGAACTGGTCACCGAGATTAGAGCGGTGATGCCTCGGAGGTTTCCGTTGTCGGCCGCCGTCCTACCCCTGTACTATCGAGACCGAGACCAGAATCGCTTTCGAAGTTCGGGATACGACTATTCAGCTCAAGCTTGGCTCGATTGGCCAGTGGATTTTGTGGTGCCCATGATGTATGAGTATCATCCCTATATCATCCGTACCTTAGTTCGCGACTATCAGAAGATGGCCAAGGAGCGAAACGAAAGGCGCCCCATCAAGGTCTTCCCTGGGATTTCAAGGCTAGCGTACACCCGCAACGGTGGAGTAGATTCCGACGGGTGGGTGTTCTTCGACCTCAGTTTTGCCCGGGACGTTCAGTTCAAGAGACAACAGACCGAGGATCTCGATTTTGGCGGAGAATGAAGGCGCTCCGCCCCCGAGAGCCTTCTTTGGCGGCCGAAAAGCCGAACAGCACTCGGCTGGGGGGCTATTGGTGAAGAAACGAGGCAGTCGGGTTCAGGTCTGTCTGGTGGCCAAGAAGGGTCATCGAGTGTGGGCCTTTCCAAAAGGGAGAGTCGATAAGGGAGAGACCCTGGAGCAGACCGCCGAGCGCGAGATTCTTGAAGAGACCGGCCATGTGGGGAAGGTTTTGGAAAAGCTTGAGTCCATCGAATACTACTTCTTTTTGAAAGAGAACTCCACATTCTACCATAAGACCGTGACGTTTTTTCTCATGCGTCTGGTGCAGGAGAACGCTCAGCCTAGAGACCAGGAAGCCGATACTGTGGGGTGGTTCGATATTGGAGTGGCTAAGAAGAAGCTTTCCTATCTGAATGAGAAGAAGATCCTCGTCAAGGCTGAGGGCCTGCTGAAATATATGTGAGGTGCAGCGGTGATCGTATCCGATGAGGAAATCAGATTGGCCCCATTCGAACCCGAAGACGCGGACATTTATCGAAGCTGGGTCAATGACGAGGCTTTGTCGACTCTATTGGGACGGGCACTTCCGGTGAGTCTCGAGCAGCATGAAGCCTGGTATCGGCAGACGGTGCAAGACCCCAAGAACGCAGTCTTTGCGGTGAGAACCTTGAAGGACGATCGCTACTTAGGAAACGTCTGGCTGCACAATATCCATTGGATCAATAGGAACGCCGAGCTGAGGATTCTTTTGGGCGAGGCCAAGGTCCAGGGGCGAGGGTACGGCACCAGAGCCTGTCGACTCTTGCTGAAGTTTGCTTTCGCCAAATTGGGGCTAAACAAGGTTTATCTGTATGTCAGTGCCCGGAATCCTCGAGCGAAAAAGGCTTTTGAGAAATCCGGATTTCGTGAAGAGGGGTTGCTGAGGGAAGAATTCTTCCTGGACGGAGAGTTCAGTGATGTGGTCAGGATGGCCGTTCTGAGAAGTCAGTGGTCTGTTTAGCATCTCCGACCCAGGGCAAAAGAAGCCTCAAGGTGCAACCCTCACCGACCGATAACGAGGGGCGCGAAGAATGAGGACCGTTTTGGGGTGTCGACGGTGCGAGGAGAGGTAGCGTTATGTGCGGTATCGCAGGCGTGTTCGGAACCAGAGTCCCGGAGGTGGTGGCTCGAATGCTGCGGGTTTTGGCCCACCGAGGTCCCGACGACCAGCACCTAGTCTATGGTGAGGGCTATACCCTGGGAGCGCGTCGGCTTTCTATAATTGATTTGGCCCATGGTCGGCAGCCCCTGTGCGAGCCTAGCAAGACCATCTGGGCGGCGCAGAACGGTGAGCTCTACAATTTTCGCGAACGTAGAGATGAGCTGATCGCCTCGGGGGCCTGCCAAAGGGAAGATTTCTCCACCGATGGAGACACCGAACTGATCCCTCATCTGTATCGCGCCTTTGGCTTAGATTTCCCGCAGAAGCTCGAAGGTATGTTTGCCATTTCGGTCTACGACGAGGCTGAGCAGCAAGGGCTCCTGGTGCGGGACCGCTCAGGTAAGAAGCCCTTGTACTATCTGGAGCACGAAGGCTGCCTCTGGTTTGCTTCAGAGATCAAGGCTCTCTTGGTGGTCCCGAATTTCCCCCGACGTCTGAACCTTGAAGCTGTCCATCACTATCTTTCGTACAAGAACGTCCCGGCGCCCATGACCATCTTCCAGGGAATTAAGATGCTTAGGCCCGGGCACCGTCTACTTTGGAAAAATCGACGGATCGTGCGTAAGGATCAATACTGGAAGCTGGATTGGACTCCCCTGCCCAATACCGTGACCGAGGACGAGATCGCCCACGAGTTGACGACACGTCTTAAGCAGGCAGTTCGCCGACGCTTGGTTTCCGATGTGCCCATCGGATTCTTCTTGTCCGGAGGAATAGACAGCAGTCTGTCAACGGCCTTGGCGGCCGAGGTGGCCTCAGGCCGAATCAAGACTTTCACCTTGACCTATAGTCAAGATTCGTCGACTCCCGGCAAGGAGTTGGATCTGCGCTGTGCTCGGCAGATCGCGGCTCGCTATGGGACGGACCACCTAGAAGAGCAGATGAATTTCTCTGATTTCCAGCGAGAACTTCCGGCTATCCTCAGCCATTTTGACGAGCCTTTTTCCGGAGTGGTGTCGACCTATTTTCTGGCCCGCTTAATCGCCAAGCACGTGAAGGTGGCCATCTCCGGAGACGGGGCCGACGAGCTTTTCGGCTCATATTTATCCCACCGATTGGCCCGACCGGTGGCAGAGTTGATGAGGGCGCGAGGCGAGTCTCGAGACCCGGGCGATCTCGGTCACTTCGTCGAAGGTCAGCCTAGGGAGTTCTTGGAAAGCATCGCCGACTCCCGGGACTACACCTGGCGGGCTCGACTGACAGTGTTTCAGGATCACGAGAAAGAGAGGCTTTATTCTCCTGCTGTTCGAGATGATTTTCGGGGATATTCGACCTTGCAGCATCTCAAACGGGTGTTCTCCAATCTGACCGCCCAAGACCCCACCAACCGTATTTTGGAAGCCGAATTTGGAACCCAGTTGCCAGATCAGGTTTTGGCCTTCACCGACCGCCTGTCCATGGCTCACTCCTTGGAAATCCGGACGGCGTTCTTGGATACCCAGGTGATGGAGTATGCGGCGCGCATCCCGGAGCACTTTAAGATTCGAGACCAAGATGTGAAGGTCGTGCTCAAGAAGGTGGCTCGCCCGTTTCTGCCGGCCTCGGCCATCGACCGGCCCAAAGAAGGTTTCGTGCTGCCGGTCAATCAGTGGCTTCAGGGTTGGCTCTTCGACTACGCTAAAGAAGCGCTCAGTCCTAGCGAACTGCATCGACACGGACTTTTTGATGCTCACGAGGTGGGCTCCTTGCTAGATCGCTTCCAAGGGGGTGAGAGCAGCCTAGCCAACAAGATCCTGAGCCTATTGTCTTTTCAGATCTGGTACGACATCTACATGGCTTCGGTGTTGCCGGTGCCTCTTGGCGATGCGGCGCGTTTGATCGTTGAGGAGAGTGGAGGAGCCAGAAGGTTGGTGGACTTTTCTGTGGCTTCGGTTGCCGTACCGGGAGCAAGTCGAGAGCCGGTGCCTACTGCTGAGGCTGCTCCCCTGTAGCAGCATGTGTGGGATTGCAGGCATACTGCTTCGAGATGGGGCTTCGGTAGACCGCGAACAGTTGGAAAGGATGGGCAGAATTCAGGCCCATAGAGGTCCTGATGGTCACGACATCTACCTGCAAGGCTGTGTTGGACTAGCCCACCGCAGGTTGGCGATTTTGGATCTGAGTGAAGCTGGGCACCAACCTCTGCTGTTGGAGGACCACGCCCTGGTCTACAACGGAGAAATCTACAATTTTCAAGAACTGCGGACCGAACTCGAAGGATTTGGCCATCGTTTTCGCAGCGACTGCGACACCGAGGTCTTGCTCCGGGCCTATCTCCAATGGGGGGAGAAATGCGTGGAGCGCTTCAACGGCATGTTCGCCTTCGCTCTTTGGAAAAACTCAGACCAGACTTTATTTTGCGCCCGAGATCGGCTAGGTATCAAGCCGTTCTTCTATTTCCAGGACCAGACTCGCTTCGAGTTTGCCTCAGAGATCAAGGCTCTCCTCTTTGAGCCGTCCCGCAGGCGCCCCAACCTCAGACCTCTAGTGCGCTTTCTTGGTGAAGGCTTGGTGGGGGATGAGGACGAGACTTTTTTTCGAGACGTTAAGGTCCTCCCGGCGGCGCACACTCTCACGGTGAGCCCTTCAGGAGTAAGGCTTAGACGCTATTGGAAGCTTCAGGTTTACTCGGATTGGCAAAGTGCTCACCGGGCGGCCAAGGTGGGGCCCAGCACCCTGCAACCAGGCTTGACCCCGGCGGTGTCCCAGGGTCGTCTCCCGCATAATCCGGAATTGACCCAAGCCTCGGAGGCCTTTCGAGAAATCTTCGTAGACTCAGTAAAGCTCAGGCTGCGCTCGGATGTGCCGGTGGGAACCTGCCTCTCCGGAGGCTTGGACTCGAGCTCTGTGGTGGCTGCAGCGAGTTCACTCTTGGACCGGCCGGTTGAGACCTTCTCCAGCCTCTATCCTGACACCGGGTATAACGAGCGGCAGTTCGTGGACAGCGTGGTCGAAACTTTCGGGACCAAGCCCCACCCGGTGGAGCCCAACGGCCAAGATCTGCCTGAAATCTTTGACAAGATCGTTTGGCATCAAGATGAGCCCTCGGCTGGACCAGGTTTGTACAGCCAGTGGCGGGTCATGGAGACCGCTCGGGAGTCGGTGACCGTACTCTTGGATGGGCAGGGTGGGGACGAGCTACTAGCTGGCTATCATCATTACTTCCGACAGCTTCTCACCGAAGAGGCCCGCCGAATCAAAAGTGAGCGAGGGGACTTCGATGAGCTCCGAGCCCTGGCGAAGGTGATCGCTCAGGTCACCGGGTCACCTCATCACGAACTTGCCGAGCAGGCGATTCGAAGGGCCAAGCGCCCAGGATTTCTGAAAATTTTCCACCGGGACAGACCGGGGCGAGTGAAGCCTCCGGCGATCTTCAACAGGGAGTTGGGAGAGCAGCTCAGGCGCGAAGATCTCCTTCGAACTCCGGTGGAGAAGCTGTTCTCTGACAGCCTGAACCAGAAGCTTTATGCCGATCTCACCAGATTTTCCATCCCAACTCTGCTGCGCTATGAGGATCGAAACTCCATGGCTTTCTCACTAGAGGCCAGGGTTCCATTTCTGGATCATCGCTTGGTGGAATTCTGTTTTGCCTTGCCCTATCGCTTTAAGATCGATCCTCCCCAAACCAAGCTGATCCTACGCCAAGCTATGAACGGGATTCTTCCTCCGTCGGTGGTCGATCGGCAAGACAAATTGGGCTACCCCACCCCCATGGCTCATTGGTTTCGCGGTCACCTCAAAGATTGGGCGGAGGATATCCTGGAATCCCAGGCGTTTCGCGAGTGCGAGCTTCTCGATGCCGGCGCTTGCCGGGAGGTCTGGCGGCAGCATCTGTCGGGGCAGGACCAATCCTGGGGGGTTTGGCGAATTCTTTGCTGCTTCCGTTGGAGCCAGCTTTTCCTGCAGGGTGAGGGGTTTGCCCCGGAACTCATCGGATCATCCTCAGGCTAGCATGGCAAGGAACTCCGGCAAAGCCAAAGCCGCCATGTTCGTGTTCAACGACGGCAACCATGATCAGCGGGTGCATAAACAGGCCCAAGCTTTGGGACGTCAAGGTTTTGAAGTGCGGGTCTATGGTTTCTTGCAGCAGGGTCAGGCCTATCGCGAAGTTCGTGAAGGCTACACCCTTTACCGAGAGGATCAACGTGGACATTGGTCTCGGCTTTTCGATGACCAAGTTGGGGCCCGACTGAAGAAGTCTCGCCCCAAGCAGTCCCCAACCGAGCAGCCCCCAACCGAGCAGCCCCAAGAGGAAGCCCTAGCTCTTCCCCCCGAGCGCCCCCCCGAGCGCCCGTGTCGACCGCCAGAGCGGGTGTTGCGGACCCAGGCCACGGAGCAGCAAAGACAGCATTGGGCCTATATCAAGAGGATCAATGGGGTTTGGGCTCGGCGAGCGGCTTCCTGGAAGCCCGACTTGGTCCAGGCTCACGACCTCGATGCTCTGGAAGGAGCGGTGCAGCTTGGTCAAGCTCTCAGGATTCCGGTTCTTTACGACACCCACGAGTTGTGGTCTGAACAGCCGTTTATCGACTCTCAGGAAGCCGTCGACTACTGGGACAGATTAGAGGGCCGCTTGCTCACTCAGGTGACGGCGGTCATGACCATCAATCAACCTCTGGCGAACATCTTGAAGGAGCGTTACGGACTGGACCAGGTAACGACTTTGCATAATTGTCAGGAACGGCAGAAGTTGCCGGAGAAATTTCCCAACCCTAAGCCGGTGGCTCTCTACCAGGGAGCCTACGTTCCGGATCGGGGACTTGAGCAGGTCATCGCAGCGGCAGCTTTGGTGACTGAAGTGCAGATCGCTTTCCGGGGTTTTGGGGCCTCTGAGGAACGCCTCAGGCAACTTGACCGCTCGGGGCGAGTGCAGTTTCTTGACCCCGTGCCTGGGCCCCAGGTGGTGCAGGCGGCGAGTTCGGCCGACATCGGCTTGATTCCGTTTCTCCCCACTTGCATGAACCACTATCTTTCCACTCCGAATAAACTCTTCGAGTACATGAGCGCAGGTCTCGCCGTGGCCGGCTCGGACATTCCAGAGGTGGCCCGTTTTGTGGGCGAGCATCAATTGGGGGAACTCTTCGACCCCTATTCTCCCTCGGACATAGCTGGTGCTCTGGACCGCATGGTCACCTCCGGTCTACTCCCGGCCATGCAGAAGAGGTCTCTGGCTGCAGCCCAGGAGTCTTGGAACTGGGAGACCGAAGTTCAGAAATATCTGGACCTGGTGCACACTTTGCTAGGGACCAGAAGTTAAGGAGGACTAGAGGTCCTTTGGCGGCAATTAGCCGGAGAAAGGGTCTCTAAGGTTTTGATGAGCTCAGTGACATCTCGAGGCTTCGCAACTGGTCTCCTTTTCCTGGTTTTGGCTCTGTCAGGATGCAATGTGGGGGTCACTGAGGACCAGTTGAGGATAGAGGAGCTCAGATTCGGAAACAAAAGGGTCGGGATGACTGAGGCCCGTCCTCAGTTCCTTTCGGGAGAAAATGCGCAACTGCATTTCAAGATCCGGGGAGCTCAAGCGGATTCGTCCGGAAACTGCAGAATTGGTTTTCGGATTCGTTTTGACTACGATTTGCTGATGCGGACCTATTTTGAGATCGATGAGCGTCACGATGAGATCTATGCTCGGACCAACCTAGAGAAAGACCTGTTGGATGCTCACCTAGTGGTGGACGAGACGGTCTACCCTCGCCGAAGCGAGATAACCTCCCTGGATGTCGGACCCATGACTTTCACCCTTCCCTTGAAGCTTAGTGGTGAACAGCACTATTTTTTCGTTGAGGTTACAGACCACGTCTCTGGCCAAGTTTTGGAGCATCAAGTGGATTTCTCCATTGAAGTTCCCGATATCGAGGACGACTCACTAAGAGATTTGTGGGCTTGCGCCAACAATCTCTACACCATTCATTTTGCCATCGAAGACTTCGAGAAGAATCGAGACTTCTCTCCACGAACACCGGGAGATCTCGTCCCTAGCTTCCTGGATCGAATCCCTACCTGCCCGGCTGCTGCTTCAGACACCTATACCGAAGGCTTCACCATCACGCCCACATTTTTAGGCATCGAATGTCGAGGCCTCAACCATCTTGAAGCTGGGGCTACCGAGGACTTCCCTCGGCTCGTTAACGGCTCTCTCTCTTACCGCTTGGGGCTTCCCGACAGGACTCCTTAAACCGAAGCTCCCACCGTGCGGAGAGGAGAATCAGGCGCTTGCCAAGTTCCATTCATATTCCCGGGCCCCGACCGGCGCGGGTTTTCCAGGAGGCGCAAACCCGATGGGCTCTCTCAAGGGCCGGTCCCCGAAGGTTTCTTGAAACTCCGAATCCATGCGATTGAGGAAGGTGTCGTAGACCCCCTTCTCCTTGAAAAGTTCGGCCGTTTCGCGCTCCAGCCCACCCGCGAGTGCGAGCAAATTGCAGAAGGTGACATCGATGGTCTTCACCGGTGCGGCAGCCGTGCCTGCGTTGTCTCCCGACTCTCCGGCCCCTAGAGGTCCCTGCATCTTCGGGCCACTCAGCATATTGTGGAGCCAGGCCAGGCCCACGTTGCCTGTGAGTTCTCCCGCAAACTGAAGCAACATGGGAAAGGCTCCGTAGGGAGTGTAGGTATCCTGAAACTCCAAAGGCTGGCTAGCCACGCCTTCGATTCCTGCCGCAGACATATAACGGTCCCCATTGGGATGATGGGCTGAGGCTGCGAATCCGGGATAGTCCCGGTCGACGGCGTTTTGGGCTCTGATTTTTTCCCGGATGCGGAAGAGGTCATCGAATCCTTCGTGATCCTTATAGGGCAAGAACAGATGCCCCCAATGCTCGTGCGGAGAGGCCCAGAAGCCTTCCCAGGTGGTCCCGTAGCGATGCTCCACCCGTTTGAGTTGGATGTCATCCCAAATGGCATCGTTGACCTGCTCAGGTAGGCCGCCAAAGAGCGTCATATAGAGGATGACCATCTGTCCCTCGTGCAGTCCGTGCTCGCCGGTCATGATTCCGGTTCCGGCGAATTTGCTGTTGGGGTCTTTGGGGTCTTCGACGACCACGTGACCTCGGATGCGTTGGCTGTTCGGTTCAAACATAGCATCTCGGGCCGAAGCTTGGAGCTGATCGTTATAGGTCTGATAGGATTTGGCGAGCTCTTTGTGTCCGGTGTCTCTGAGGGCCTTTTCGGCCAACATCAAAACGATGAGCATTTCTCCGAGATCCAGAGTTGGAATGGCTTTTTCCCATTCCCCCGTCGGGATGGCTTTCGATCCTGAGTCGAACCAGGTCATAAAACCCTGGAAGCCCGGGAATTCTTCTTGGTACTGTTGGTAGGAGGCAATCTTTTTACTCAGGATTTCCGCTGCCACTTCCGGAGCCTTTGAGGGGTCCTCGGGTGAGACCACTTGAGCAACGAGCGGGTCGCCGTAGAGAGCCTTGACGCACATTCCCAGGTCCAAGCATTCCTTGGACGCGGCGCTCCAACCTCGGACTCCCGTCATTTCTCCGGTTTGAGGGTCGAGATTGATCCCATCGAAGGTCAGTCCGGATTCGGGGTCTCGAGCCAGTTTGAAGAAGTCGGCTTCGTGCTTGAGGTAGTCCCCTAAGAACTCTTGGGCTTTTTGCCCATCGCTGAGGATCTCTTGGGAGTCGTACTTCCAAGCGAATCTCCAACTCGGGAGGGTCTCCAGGTTCTCAGATCGCTTGAACGTGTCGTCAGGGCCGGCGTTCTGCTCGCTTGGGGCAGGCGAGCAGGCTTGCTCTGTGCGAGTGGGCATGTCGATCGGTCGGTGAGAGGAAATGAGCATGCTATCAGTCTAGCCGTAGTTGGAACCTTGAGTGTTCAAGGAAAAGTTAACACTTGGCCATCGCCTTTCCTCGCAGGTTTAGCGCTTGTGTAACGATCCGTTAACTCCCGTTCCTTCCGTTTTCGGCATGATGATAGAAAGATTAAGGAGTCTCTCATGCTAATCCAGAACCATCTCGCGCCGACCTTCACTCAAAGAACATCTGGTCCTCAAGCTCAGACCGACGCGGTCGTTGGTGCCGGTGAAGAGCCCGCTTCCTCTCCCACCGATGGGGTGAGCTTGAGCGATATTCAGACCAAAGAGGCCGCACTTGAGGCCGAATACAAAGAGATCACCAAGCAAGGCAAGATCGGAGCAATAGCTGGAGGGGCGGTGGGAGCGACCGTGGGGATCGCAGCTGGTGCCCTAGGCGGAGTGATCGGGGCCGTGGCAGGATTGGCGGCTGCGCCCGCTGGTGCTGCAGTTGGTTTGGCTGTTGGTGGCGTGGGAGGCTTTTTGTTGGCGACCCACAATCGCGACGGAGCCCCGGCCCTGATAGGAGGATTGCTCTTGGGTGCCCTCGGAGGAGTCGTTGGCGGTTATGCCGGTTTCGCCGCCGGAGCGGCGTTAGGAAGCGTAGCGGGTGCCGCCGGTGGTCTGTTGGGAGCAACAGCCGGAGGATTGGGCTTGGGTACGGTCGGAGCTGCTGTGGGCGGGCTAGGAAAAATGTCCGCCGAGCTCATCGCCAACCAAGAAAAGTATCCGCTCATGATCGAGAAGTTTCGAGAAGAAGAGGCTGCCGAGCAGGCCAAAAAAGCTCAGCAGTAACCCCTAACAGAATTCTTG
>JBJHCR010000001.1:0-88530 GCA_050486105.1 Vulcanimicrobiota bacterium | reverse complement strand
CGTTCACCGAAGGTGCCCGAGACGAAGGACATCACCCACCTTCGGCGGGTACCCGTCAGGCGGATGGCCCTTCGGGAACGCCTACGGCTTTCGGGTGATTTTGAGTAATATACGGAAATATTTCCAATATGGCCCTACGGGAACGCCTTCGGCTTTCGAACGATTTCGCATGGACCGGGAACCTGCGTAGCGGGTGGCCCCACGAAGTGGGTGATGAACGAGTCTCGCGACGCGGAGATTAGTTCAGCAGCCTCCTAGGTAAGCAACCTCGGTTTGTAGGCAAGAAACCAGAGCTTCCAACGCGAACCCCTGCTCGTGGATTTTCCCGTAGCATTGATCAGTGATTGGAATGGCCTTGCCGGGCGAGAGATCGCCCACGCCTTAGCAGGGTGTGAATTTTCGCTGCTCATAAACGGGCCAGGCGACGAAGTCATGGATGTTCAATCCCACGACTATCCCGGAAAGATACTGGCCATGCCCTTCGACGCTTCTCAGGAAGAAGCTGTGGAGCAAATGCTCTCGGCGGCTCTAGACATCTTCGGCCACGTGGATGTGTTGGTGAACAATTTTTTCCACTGGTCTGACGCAAAATTTGATGAACTCACCGATAAGCACTGGCAGGAAACCTTTCAGAACAACGTGCTCCGCTCGTTTCACGTGTGCCGCGCCGTGGCCCGACTTATGGAGGCCCTGGGATACGGAAAGATCATCAACGTCACCAGCACCTCCTGCTTCACCGGAGCTCACACTCCACTGGCAGCCTCCTGTGCCAGCGTGCATTCGCTGACAAAGTCCTTGGCCAAAGAGTTGTCGCCCTTCGTCCGAGCCAACACCATCGCTTGCGGCTTGCTGGAAGAAGAATGGGTGCAAGAAGGCGGAGAAGACTTGCGCAAGAGCTTGGTGGCCGATATCCCCCTCAAACGGCTATGCCAACCCCACGACGTGGCAGAGTTGGTGGCGTTTTTGGCCACCGGGGCAGACTTTATGACCGGGCAACTTCTGGTCCTCGATGGAGGAGAGAACCTCTGATGAGCCGCTCCTTAAGGATGCAATGAACTTTCTTCTTGGAAAAATTGAAAGGAATTCTTGTTTCGCAATCAGAACACTCCTAATGTGGCGCTAACGGGGAGTTCCTCTCATTTTTATTGGCAAGGGCGGCTAAGGTTGCTCTGGTCGGTGCTTTTAGGTGCCTTGCTTCTGTCGACGACCGCTTCCGCTCAACCTCTGGAACGAGGGGTGGCCCTTGGAACTGGTCAAAGAGTCGTCATCGGAGACGGGTCTCTCTTGCTCTTTGATTCTGCAGGGTCGGCTCGCCGGACCACTGAGGGAGGCCCCTTCCGTTCCGTAGTGCAGCCTCTGGGTTGGACGGACAGTTTTCTAGTCCGGTCTAAGTTCGACTGGTCTCGCGGCTCAGTGGATCCTAGCGGCGCTTTGGTCCTTACCGAACTGCACACTTCGCCGGAGGCTCAACTCACCGTTTGGAATCAGAGTGCGCTGCTCAGCTCTCAAAGCGCTCCGTTCTTGTTGCACTTGACCGACCGAGAGCAGCAAGAGATCCCGGTTCTCAGCCAACCAGACCTGTTTTTGGTGGATGATGACACCGCTCTTCTTCGAACTGAAAGCGACTGGGGGCTCCTACGGCGGGAGCATCTGCCGGAAGTGTTTCCCATCAACGTCCCAAAACTTGCGGAACTCTCAAGCTGTGCGGTACTCGACAGGAGAGCTTTTCTTTGGGACCAGGCATCACCTTTGGTCTATAGTCTGGAGGACAACCATCTCCACTTCCTGACAGAGCCACCAAAGTTGGGGTTCTCGCTGGTGATCGGCGGAGGTTTTTTGGCCTTGAGTCAAGACTCCATGTTCTGCCTACGGCCCGATGGGCAACTTCTTCGTGGAGCACGTCCTGAAAGCTTTGGGGCCCTCGAGCTTGAGGAGGCCAAGCTCTTCTATCAGGGAGAGTCTCTCGTTGCGGTCTATGCCAAAGGTGATCAGGTCCTTGGATGGCGCTGGTCAAGAGATGGAGAATTGCTCGAAAAACCCGTCGCTGAGGGCGTGCTGCATGCCCTGATTCCCGGGATCGGTCCTGAGGAACCGGCCTGGCTTTTTTTGACGTCGGCGGTTCTCGAGGCAGACTACAGCCCAGATGGGAAGCCCATTGTGGACCTCAAGACCGGCGAATCACGAACCTACTCTGTGGGTGGACACTCGGTGTACCGGCTCAATGGAGAGGGCAACTGGGAGCTTCGGTCGGTAGAACCTAGACAAACCTTGGTAGGCCCGGTGGAGCGCCTGGGGCCAATCATCGTGCTGGCGGTGCAGACCGAACCAACTCGGGCCTTGGGGCAGGCGCGCCGGGTGGAGCCCAAGTTTCCCTATCCTCAAGTGATTCTCGCTGGCTTTGACCCATCAAACCTTGATCCCGTCTGGAAATTCGAGGCTCCCCGAGGGAGCACCCCGGCCAAAAGTCGCTTGCCCGATGACCATTGGCCAAAATTTAGTCCCCAGGGCCCCATGCTGTTGACCAGTGAGTCCGGGCAGTTGCTGAGCTTGGACCCCAACAGCGGGAACCTGCTATGGACCTCCAATCCCTTGCCTTTGGATGAGTCCTCGCCCCTAATGTTGGACTGGGCTGACACCATCGGTCTGGTCACCGTTCAGGGCAGCACTCAAACACTTTTTCAGGTGGACCCACAGGACGGGGGTATCACCGGACGCACCGCTCTCAATCCCCTGTTTTTTTCCAGCAAGTGGCCCCATTTGCTGGGAGTGGTGATCATCTGCCTGGCCTTGCTTTTCTACATTTACGCCGCTGGCAGAAAGACTTTGTACATTCGACGCATCGCCGGGCTGCAGGCCCTGGACGAGGCGGTGGGGCGGGCCACCGAAATGGGCAAGCCGGTCCTCTACGTGACCGGTCTTGCCGACGTGGACGACATTCAAACCTTGGCCGCTCTGTCCATTATGAGTCACGTCGCCCGAAAGACTGCTGAATACGACACCCCCATCGTGGCCACCACCTCTAGGGCGGTGACCTATTCCGCAGCCAAGGAGGTGGTGAAAGACGCCTTCACCATCGCCGGTCGTCCCGATGCTTTTTCGGTGGATTCGGTGCGCTACATCTCTGACGACCAGTTCGGTTACACCGCCGGGGTGGACGGGATCATGCTGCGGGAAAAGCCCGCTGCAAACTTCTATATGGGCAAGTTTTACGCTGAGTCCTTGATCCTGGCCGAGACCGGCCATGCCACCGGAGCCATCCAGATCGCCGGCACCGCCGAGCCCAGCCAGTTGCCATTCTTCGTAGCGGCCTGCGACTACACCCTGATCGGGGAGGAGCTTTTTGCGGCCTCGGCCTACCTCTCTCGAGACCCCCTTCAAGTGGGGTCCTTGCGAGGACAGGACGTGGGTAAAGCCCTAGTCATGGTAGCTCTGTTGGCGGGCTCGATCTACGTCACCGCCTTTGGACCTTTCGGAGGGGCTGCCGGATGAAGCGACAGGTTCCCCTACTGATCACCTTCTTGAGTGGGCTCTTGCTCATTGTGCAATACTACCTGGTGCCTTTGAACTTTCTTGGGGAACTGCTGTCCAAGTGGTTTCAAGCCATCACCGCTTTTGCTTATATTTTGGCTGCCACCAGTCTGTTCTTGGTGAACGGTAAGAGGATCCGGGACCGGGCTTCAGGCTGGATCTACAATCTGATCCTGCTGTTGTCTCTGATGGGCACCCTCTATCTGGGGCTGTTCAACCACTACCTCGGCTTTGGCTACCCGGGATATCGCCCCATCGACGAGGGCACGGCCTTTTCTTGGATGTTCATCTACATCTACACCCCGCTTTCGGCCACCATGTACAGCTTGCTGGCCTTTTTCATCGCCTCGGCCTCCTTTCGGGCTTTCAAGGCTCGCTCCATCGAGGCCACTCTGCTGCTGGGAAGCGCCTTCTTAGTCATGGTTTTCCGGGTGCCCTTGGGAGAGGCCATGTGGACCGCGGCCGGCTTGGGAGGTTTCGATATCGCCTGGTTCATCGACACCTTCATTATGAAGGGCTTCAACAACGCCGGACAGCGAGCCATACAGGTGGCGGCAGCCATCGGACTGATCTCGGTGTCCTTGAAGATCATCCTGGGCGTGGAGCGCTCTTATTTGGGGGGCGAGTAGGCGATGACTGTTGATAAGCTGCTGAATCTGGACCGGCGGATCATCTATCTGCTGATTCTGCTCTCGGTGGTTCTGCCCTTGATTCGCCCAGTGGGCTTTCCAGTGGAGCCTTCCGAACCCGTGATCGAGGCTTTTCGTCTGCTTGAGGAATTGCCGGCAGACAGCCTGATCCTCATGAGTTTCGACTACGGGCCTTCCACCAAGATCGAGCTCCACCCGACGGCGCTTGCCACCTGCGATCAGATCCTGCGCCAGAACAAGAAAGTGGCCTTCATGGCTTTATACCCCGAGGGGCAGGCCATCATCGACGAAGTGATCGTCACTATGCAGCGCCTCCATCCCGAAAAATCTTACGGGGTGGACTATGTGAACCTGGGCTATAAGGCCGGCAATGAGACGGTGCTGGTGCGCATGGGTCTCGATTTTCGCAGCCAGTTCCCCACCGACACCCGGGGTACGCCCCTTTCGGACATCCCCATGCTCCGTCGGGTCACCCAGCTTTCCCAGTTCGACATGGTTGGCACCTACTCTTCGGGCTTCCCAGGAGCCTTGGAGCACATCCGCATCACCGCCACCCAGTATGGCCGCCCTTTGGTGGTGGCGGCCACAGCGGTGATGACCCCCCAGTATTTTCCCTACTACGACTCCGGGCAGGTCAAGGGTCTGGTGGGTGGACTGCGCGGAGCAGCCGAGTATGAGAAGCTGACCGGCTTTCAAGGAGACGCCACCGCCGGCATGGACGCCCAATCCATCGCCCATTTCACCATCGCCGGCTTGATTATCTTTGCTAACGTTCTGGCCCTGATCCAGTTCCTGCGACGGCGGAGAGAAGAGTGATGCTGGAATTCACCACCGCTCAAATCTTTGGCCTTTGGCTGGCCAGCTTCCTCACCGTTTGTGTGTTCTCGTTTTTGCTGGGGGACAATCCGTTTTATAAGTTTGCCGAGCACGTCTACGTGGGAGTCTCGGCGGGGTATTGGATGTGCCTGGGCTATTGGGGGACCATCAAGCCCGATGTGGTAGACCCTCTACAGAGGGGGGAATGGATCGCTCTCATTCCGTTATTGCTGGGATTTGCTCTGCTGTTTCAGCTTTCGCCCAAGACCGCCTGGGTTAGTCGTTGGCCGCTGGCTTTTCTGGTGGGCATGTACGCCGGTCTGAACATCGTTTACACCATGGAGGCTCAGATCCTCGAACAGGTGTACGCCTCTATCAATCCCCTTTGGGGCAACACCGACTGGGTGACCACCGCGGTGAATTGGATCCTGGTGGTGGGTTTCTTCACCGGCATGATCTACTTTTACTTTTCGGTGCCTCACGAAGGTTGGTTCTTTGGAGGGGCGGCCCGCATCGGGATATGGGTGCTGATGATCGCCCTCGGAGCCTCCTTCGGCTACACGGTCATGGCCCGGGTCTCTCTTTTGATCGGTCGCATGCTGTTTTTTCGAGATGAATTCTGGCCTATGGTGCGCTACTTGCTTGGGGCTGGGGGCTAAGGATGATGGAGAAGAATGCGCCTCTCGAGTTCGCGCTTCAGCCGGCCATGGATCGTCCCAAGGCGGGTCTGGTTTTGGCCTTCGGGCTGGGGATCTTGCTGCAGGCCCTATGGCAGTGGCTGGAGCCCCTCACGGCCTTGATGCTCTTTGCTGTTCTGCTCTTTTCCCTACGGGACATTTTTCTGCCCACGGTGACCGTCTTCGACGCCGAGGGCATCACGGTGCGGGGGCCAATGAAACCGCTGGCCAGGTATCCCTGGAGTCGTTTTCGCGCTTACCAGGTGGATCGCAACGGGCTGTTCTTGTCTCCCTATCTGCAGAAGCGGAGCACCGAGGGCCAGCGAGGGGTCTTTCTAGCCTTGACTCGAGAACAAATGGTGGCGGCCATGGAGCGCTGCGAGGCTCAGGGCCTGCTGAGGAGATCGAAATGAGTTTTTCCTTTTGGCCCAAGCAGACCACCCTGGCTCCCGAGGCCGTGGCTCAGGACCTGGTGCGCCGTGGATTGGGTATTCCAGCCATCTTCCTCTTGGAAAGCATGAAGCCGTTTTCTGTGGTCACCCAGCAAACCCTGATCGCCACCTCTCCCCTGGCCAACATCTGCGGCTACGGCCACCTCTTCGGCCAGTTGTTGCACCTCTTCGAAGAGCGCTCTCGAATGGAAGATCTGATCCTGGAAGTGGAACGGCACTTGGAGGCAAGCCCCCCGGGCCTTCAAAAGCAGGCTCTCAATGGGGAGGAGCAAGCGTGACCCCTCCCAATATCCGGTCCATTCTGGCCACCGACTGCGGCAGCACTACCACCAAATGCGTGCTCATCGAGTGGACTCCCGAGGGCTATCGTCTGGCCGTGCGAGGAGAGGCTCCCACCACCGTGGAGGCTCCGGCAGAAGACGTCACTCAGGGAGTGCTGAACGCCGTCAGGGAGGTCTCTGAACTCATCGGGCGGCCCCTGCTCGATGGGGAGAATCGGCTGATCCGTCCCTTTGATGCCGAGAAGAACGAGGGGGTGGACATCTATCTGTCCACTTCATCGGCAGGCGGGGGACTGCAGATGGTGGTGGGCGGAGTAGTGCGGGAAATGACCGCTAAATCCGCCGAAAAAGCAGCCCTGGGGGCCGGGGCCATCGTCATGGATGTGCTGGCGGTGAACGATGGCCGCTTACCCCACGAAAAGATCGAGCTGATCCGGCAACTGCGTCCGGATATGATCCTGCTGGCCGGCGGAGTGGACGGTGGCACCGTCAAGCACGTGGCCGAGTTGGCTCAGATCGTAGGGGCCGCCGACCCTCGACCGAGATTGGGATTAAGTTATTCCTTACCGGTGATTTTCGCCGGCAACACTGATGGTCGACCGGCGGTGAGAGAGGCTCTGGAGCAGAAGATGGCGCTCGAGATCGTGGACAACTTGAGACCGAGCATGGAGCAAGAAAACCTGCAGCCCAGCCGCCTGAAGATCCAAGAGCAGTTCCTCGAACACGTTATGGCCCACGCTCCTGGGTATCCGAACTTGATGGCCATGGTGGATGAAGAGATCATGCCCACCCCGGCGGCAGTGGGCTCCATCATGGAGACCATCGCCCGACGGGACGGAATCTCCATTGTCGGGGCCGACATCGGAGGGGCCACCACCGACGTTTTTTCCGTGCTGGACGGCACCTTCAATCGCACCGTTTCGGCCAACTACGGCATGAGCTATTCCTTTTCCAACGTCTATGCCCAGGCCGGCCACGCTAAAGTCATGCGCTGGGTGCCTTTCGCCATGGATGAGCGCGAACTCCGCAATCGCATCAAGAACAAAATGATCCGCCCCACCTCCATCCCTTATTTGTTAGAAGAATTGATCTTGGAGCAGGCCATGGCCCGGGAAGCCTTACGCATGTCCTTCGAGCAGCACAAATCCCTGGTGACGGGTTTGAAAGGGGTGCAGCGAGGCTCGGACCTCACGGCTCTCTTCGGCCTCGGGGACAGCAGCACTGACACCCTGATCGACATGGGCTCCATCGACATGATCATCGGCTCTGGGGGGGTCCTCTCCCACGCCCCCCGCCGAAATCAGACCGCCATGATGCTGATCGACGCCTTCCTGCCCGAGGGGGTCACCGCCCTGACGGTGGACAGCATCTTTATGATGCCCCAACTGGGCGTCTTGGCCGGGGTGCACCCCGAGGCGGCCACCGAGGTCTTCGAGCGGGACTGCTTGATCTATCTGGGCGATTGCATCGCCCCAGTGGGGCGGGGGAAGCCTGGGCAGAAAATTCTGGACCTGCGTTACCAGCAGCAGACCGTGGAGTTGCACTATGGGGAAATGAAGGTGATCCCTCGCACCAAGGAGCAGGGTCCACTGGAGGCCCATCTGCAGCCGGCCAAGGGCTGGGATATGGGGGCCGGAAAAGGCAAGCCCCGGGAAGTCGAGCTCAACGGAGGTCAGGTGGGTCTGATCCTCGATGGCCGGGGGCGACGGCCCTTCAGCTTCGAGAATCCCCTAACGAGCATGGCAGAAAGTGTCCGCTTGCAGAACCTGGCCGCCTGGAACGGGGCCTTGGAGGTCTATCCCGACCTGAACTTGGAAACCCTGAAGAAGGGTGGCAGCTAAAAACGTGGGCTCCTACACTCCAGGTCTAAAAGTCACCCCCGGGGCGCTCCTCCACTTTGAGCGGCGACTGCCCATTCAAGGGGAAGTGCTGGTGCAGGAGGGTCAGAAAGTGAGCTGGGATCAGGAAGTGGCCCGCACCGACCTCCCGGGACGGGTGGAGATGGTGAATCTGGCCAACAAACTGTCCTTGGACCCCTCAGAAGTGGCCTCCAGGTTGTTCAAGAAGGCCGGATACTCCATTGTCAAGGATGAAGTCTTGGCCTACTCCAAAGGGTTCTTCGGATGGTTCAAGGCTCCTTATAGATCGCCGGTGACCGGAACCCTTGAGTCTGTCTCCTCGGTAACCGGCCAAGTGATCCTTCGGGCCCCGCCTCAGCCGATCTCTCTGAACGCCTATGTGGACGGGGTGGTAGAGGTGGTGGAAGAGGGTCAGGGAGTGCGCATCAAGACCTTCGGCTCTTTGATTCAGGGCATCTTTGGCCTGGGCGGGGAAGCCTCAGGCGAGATCGAGCTTCTGGTGGAAAACCCGGATCAGGTGGTCACCGCCTCGGAACTCCAGGCTAGGCACCAGGGCAGGGTGTTGGTGATTGGAAAGATCGCCAGTTCGGAGATGGTTCGACAAGCCGCCAAGTTTGGGGTGGCCTGCCTGATCGCCGGCGGCATCGACGACGCCGATGTGCGCGACCTTTTGGGCTACGACTTGGGGGTGGCCATCACCGGTTCCGAGCGCCTGGGAGTCACAGTGGTCATCACCGAGGGCTTTGGACCTCTTCCCATCGCTGCCAAGACCTTCGAACTGTTAGGACAGCGGGAAGGGAAGCGCGCCTCGGTGTCCGGGGCAACTCAGATTCGGGCCGGGGTGATCCGCCCGGAGATCATCGTCACCGACGTGGCTGGAGACTGGGAAAAGACTTCCCAAGAACCTCCGGATTTGGAGTTGGCCCTAGGGGTCCCCGTGCGCTTGATCCGAGAGCCTCACTTCGGCTGCCTGGCCAAGGTCGTCGAGTTGCCGGTGCAGCCGGTAGTCATCCCCTCGGGAGCGAAGGTCCGAGTGGCTAAAGTGGAGCTGCCGACCGGTGAACATTTCACCTTACCTCGCGCCAATCTCGAGCTCATCGAAGGATGAGGGGCTTTTGGCTACCCCGGAAAGCCCCAGAACCCTCCACGCGTAAGATACGCAGACTCACGGAAGGACAGTGAAACCTTCGATGAGGGCCGCTGTTCGCAACCGGCTATCGAGGCAGACAAAGGCGTTACCACCTGGCGTTTCTCTGCACCAAACAAGAGCTGCAGCTAGCTGTAGAGCATCGGCTGCACGTAGGGGATGACCGCAAAGTAGCCTGATCGAGAGACGGCGAACAGACTCTGAAGGGGTAATCTCGTTGGCCGCTGCCCAGAGTGCATCGAGGGTAAGTCGTGCTTGTTGCCATTGGGAAAGCTCCAGACTTCCTTCTCGAAGTCTTCTTTGCATTGCAGATTGGCACTCTACCAAGCTGGCCCACCATACAATGATATTTTTTTGAGAAACGAGAATCTCTATGACCTGCTCGCTGGTCGGTTCTTTAACCAGAAGTGGGAGCAAAGCCGAGCTGTCCCAGAAGCCTACCATCCGCTTTCGCGCTCTTCAAGAAGAGCTTCCACGATCGAGGACTCGCTCGTGGCTAGTGGCATATCGGGAAGGACTTTTATCAGACTTTGACCATTTCCCGGACGAAGCACACCTTCTCTGACAAGAAGTCCCAAATCGGATTCACTCCCATATCCTTCAGTCATCGGGACAACCCTGGCGACCGGTTTACCGCGGTCGGTGACAATGATCTCTTCCCCAGCCTTCACCAGTTCGAGGTAGGCGCTCAAAGAGGCTTTCAGCTTGCTGACTGAAGTGACTTTTTCCATAGGACTAGTTTAGTCTTTTTTCTGCGACTAGAGCAAATCTACCTCATGAGCTACTCTTGATGCAAAGATCAGAAGTGCTGCTTAACGAATTCTTTTTGTCTTTTACCACCTGACAACTGTGTTATAATCGAGGCATGTTTGGCTTGGCTCCCCACGAGAAGTTCACTTATGAGCACTACTGTTTGTTGCCCGAGGGAGACCGGCGGGAACTTATCGAGGGGGAGCTCTTAGTGACACCAGCGCCAAATGAGAAGCACCAGAGATACAGTGGGAACATCGAATTTGAGCTGAGAAAGTATCTGGAGCAGACGCCTGTCGCCGTGCTCTATCATGCCCCTTTCGATGTCATTTTTGATAATCACAACGTGGTTCAGCCTGATATAGTGCTCATTCTCCAGGAGCACCGTTCCCGTATCGCCCACGAAGGTTTGCGCGGGGCCCCCGATCTGGTCATCGAGATCCTAAGCCCTGGTACCAGCTCCCGAGACCTGGTCTACAAACGACACCTCTACCACCGCTTCAAGGTGCCTGAGTACTGGATTATCGATCCCGACAAAGAGCGGCTGCACTTGCTAACCTGGGAGGACCAGGGCTATCAGGAAAAGAGGGTCGAGCACCCGGAAACCATCGAGACCTTGCTCCTGCCCGGCTTTGTGCTCGATCTGGGGAGAGTTTTTCGGTAGCGGCCGCGAGAACTTCGGCAGTTGGCCGGAGTTAGGAACGGGGGACGGGGTATGTCGCGTTCGAGTCCTTTAAGCAGGAGTTGAATGCCTCCTCATTCACGTTCTGTTTGCGACTTCTGCTCGGAAGGCAAGTCAAGTGTCCAAAGATAATCAATAATCTCTGCGATTTCTTCTTCACTCAAATATTCGCCAAAGGCATACATCCCAGTGTGTGGGATCCCGTTGGTGACAATGTCTTGGACTTCATCTTGGGAATATTTGTCCGACAATGAGAGCAAAGGACCTGGAATTGGGGGGAAAGCATGCCCTGGCTCGGGATGCCCTTTAGCATCATCTCCGTGGCAATTGGAACAATTTATCAGATAGAGTTCTTTTCTCTTTTCTTGCCGGGCTTCGGAGATTTCTAGCCCTCCATGTTTCACAGTTTCTGTAGTTGCAACAGCTTGTGTTTCAGGCTG
This sequence comes from Vulcanimicrobiota bacterium, assembly GCA_050486105.1. Taxonomy (GTDB): domain Bacteria; phylum Vulcanimicrobiota; class Xenobia; order Xenobiales; family JADMJV01; genus JAEXNA01. The sequence continues at coordinate 77,248 of JBJHCR010000001.1, read as the reverse complement.
TTGAGCTTCTCTTGGTTGGTCCTGCTCTACTTCGAGAACTTGACACCCAAGAAGAAGGCAAAGAGCTAAAGAGATTCCAAATCCAACCCTGTGCATCATGGGATTGTTCAAAACTGCTCACTCCACAACCTTTGATGACAGGCTTCCAAAACGTTTCCATTTCGAACCGTGCTCTGTCTACGAATCCCGCCTGGGTCTCCGGTACCCCTGCCAAGAGTGGATACCTACTGTAGCCTTCCGGAAGGACGGTTCCTTCGGTCCCAGGACTATCGTTTAACGTGGCCGAGTGAGTCCCTGAGCGGTTCCTTGATCATCGGATTTGGAGAGCTACAAAGGTGCAAATTCTTCTCTGCACCTGCTGCAGACCTCTGAACCTGCTGAGCCTGAAGGAAGGCTTCAACCAGGTTTACCACAACTCTCCTCGAAGTTGCTTTCGGAATGAACCAGCACGCGTTTAACTCTCTCTCAGCTTTCTCTATAGCGTCCTTTGAGATGGACGCCATCTCCGGTGGTACCTACCGCTTTGCCGAAGCGATAGAAGGAGTCGAGGATCAGATCTCTTTCAGTCCTCAGGCGATGGGAATGCTGGGGGTTTCTACTTCAGGCGGATGGGCGACTGAGGAGGACGGTTCCTTGGTGGGCTAGGGCCAAGCTTCTGCGAGCCCAGAGATCGATATCGGGAAGCCGATCTCCCGGTATGCCACAGGCCACTAAGAATCGTTGGATAACCCGGATCTCGGTCTCGTGAATTTCTCCGTCTGAGGCTGCCATGCCGTAACCGTCCCGCACCAAATGAGCCAAAGAACTTGCATCCAACCCCTCACCTATGGCGCGGAGTTCGGCGTCGGTTGCCTCGCCCCAGTCTTCTCGGTCCAATTCCCGGGTGTACTTATCCACCAAGCTTGACTCAAGCTTCAAGCCAGAAACCATCAGGCTCAACAGATGCCTTTTCTCATCGGGATCGACCACTCCGTCTGCTCGCAAAATGCAGAGCATGAAATCGAGATACTGCTCTATTCGATTGGCTTGAGTTTCCGGTGATGCTGACATACCTTTCCATTCGCTGCTCTCTCAAAAGATCTTCTAGCAGCGCTAAGCCGGCTGTTCTGAGGGGGGCAGAACGGCCAGGAGGTCCGTCTGGATGCGGTGGAAAAACCTATCCATCAAAGTCTCGACCTTCCGAGATTCTCGGGCCCTGAAGACCAATCCCGCGTGATAATCTTCACCAAGACGCCAGATCACTTCTGGACAATCGTCGGCAAAACTCAGATCTGGGCGCTGTTGACAGCTCAAGGTGATGATCATGCCGGCCTGCGCCTCGTCGATCCTGGGCAAGGTATAATGGTGAGCACCCAACCGATGAAGCTCCAGTCGAGCCGACTCGTGATACAGATTGAGTCCAGTCGCTCCGGTGGTCAATAGGTCCAAATGGGAACCGGGGACGCGTGCCCCGATCTCCAGAAAGTAAGGTTGACTTTGATGACAGATGAACTCCACGTGGGCCACCGAAGTTTGAACCCCGATGGTGGAGAGAACCTGGCGATTGAGACCCTCGAGCTTCGCCCTCAAGGGGTCCTCGGAACCCAAAGTTCGAGAGGTGAAAACTCCCCCTCCATGCCAAACATTGTAGGGAGGGGTGCCATATCGACCGCATACCGAAACCAGCGGCTCTCCATCACAGACGACAGAATCCACATGGTACACGTCTCCTTGGAGGTACTGCTCGATCAGATGAAAAGACCGTTGGTCCCCCAACTCTTCGTAAACCCTCCAAACCTCATCTGTATGCTGCAGCTTTCGAATTCGAACCGAACCCCCGGCTGAACGAGGCTTGACCAACCAAGGTCCGGTCACCGAGTCTAAGAAGCGCCCCAACTGTTGGCGATTGACGAAGGACGCATAGGCGGGCACCGGGATCCCGCTTCTTTCGGCCAGGGTCCGCATGGTGTATTTGTCGCGGACTCTTCGAGCCAAACCTTCGGTGATGGACGGACACCCTAAATGAGCCGACACTAGAGCTGCCTTGCCGATGGAATACTCTTCAAGGGCCACCACGAGATCGATGTTTCTGTCTTGAGCAAGATAGCTGATGGCATAGAGCAGCGTCTGCTCATCATCGAAATCGGGCACAAAATACTTCTCGTCGATGTCGTCTGCCGACCACGGCTTGTCGAGCACGCTCGCCGTCCCCACCAGAATCGTGCGACATCCCAGGTCCTTGAATGCTTTCAGCAGCTTCTGACCCTTAAAGAAGCAGCCCAGGGCGAGTACCGTTACCATAACAGGGAGGATTCCTTATGCTATCCCTCGTTCCTCCGGGTTGCCTGCGACCATCTCATTGCTCGGCTGTTTCGGAGGGGGGCAAGACCACCGGGGGAGACAAATCCGCCCAATCCACTCTGAAGGTGAGTTGTATGGGGAATTCTGGTAAGAGAAAAATGGGACGAAAGCTCTTGCCTTCCGACCGAACCGACTGAAAAATCTCCAACACCCGATGAATTGAAAAATCTTGCAGATGAGTGATGGGAGGAAAATAATCGTGGAGAGGGATCTCGGTATATAGTACCGCCCCCGGACGGGCAACTCTCAAGACCTCGGATATCACAGCAAGCAGAGTTTCGTCCGTCAAGTGCTCGAAGATGTCGAAGGCCAGGAAGAAATCGAATGAGCCGGATCTCACCGGAATCTCCCGGAGATCAGCACAAACGGTGCTCAATCGATCTTCGATCCCAAAGCAGATTGCCTGCTGGCGCAGCACTTGCAAGCTGGACTCGGAGAGGTCTAAAGCGGTAACTTTATATCGATCCCAGTGCCTCAAATTCAGGCAAGCTCTCCCCCAACTCGAAGCCAGATCGCATCCGTGTAATGGACTCGATCTGTGCTTGAGATAAGGCTCCAAATAGACCTCGGGGAAAACCAAATGAAAAACCGTCTTCCAATAACATTTCCCTTCTAGACGATCTTGAGTCACTCTTTGAAGCACGGCGGCGAGAGCTTCTCGATCTTCGATCATTGGGACCCTGAGGAATTGGGAGAGGTCGGTCCCCGGGGGGGGAGTGAACTCTGCTCCACGATCCAAGACCAATTGAAAAAAAGGACTGGTCCACATGGAAGCGACCTGATGGTCGGTTTCGATCTGCAAGCCCGGCAAGATGTCCTTACTCTGCCAGTCCTCTAGAGCTGAGCACCACACTTCCAAAGGAGACTCTTGCAATGCCTGGTCAATCCGGCCTCGGAAGCTCGTTGAATCTTGCTTGAAATAGTCTGCAAGTTGCTGAAGAAGCACGTCCAAACCAGCGAATCGAGACTCGAGATCGGCAAGGACGCCTTGAGGTTCTCCCCCCTCTATAGCACGCTCGGTCCGGTCCATAGATGCTTCTCCGTGAGGGTCGGCTTGAGGATCTCAAGCATTTCCTGGTGAATCTGCCCGTTGCTCAAAACGACATGATTTTTTTTCGTAGGAAACCCGATCGGGGAGCCGTCAATACGAGAGACCCTTCCGCCGGCTTCTTCAACCAAAAGTAGACCCGCAGCAATGTCCCAGGCTGCCAGCTTGAACTCCCAAAATCCGTCTAAACGGCCGGCAGCCACCCAGGATAAATCCAGCGAGCAGGCTCCAAACCGTCGAAGCCCTTGACAGCGCTTCAGGAAGGCTTGCAATTGAGCGAAGTTGTCAACGGAATCGTGATGGCGGTCATAGGGAAAACCGGTAGCCAACACTGCTCGGTCAACCGTGGCCGCCTCAGAAACCTTGAGGCGCTCACCATTGAGAAAGGCGCCCTTTCCTCGCTGGGCCCAAAAAAGCTCTCCTCGCATGGGGTCCGCCACTACGGCAAGTTCAGGGCGATCGCCCTTGAAGAGCCCCATGGAGACGGCAAACTGTGGGATCCTATGAGCGAAGTTGTTGGTCCCATCCAGAGGGTCGACGTACCATCGATAGTCCTCTTCCCCGGAACCTGCAGCACTGGAACCTTCTTCGGCCACGATGCCGTGCTCTGGGAAACTTTGCCGCAAACGCTCGACAATAAGCTTTTCAGCCAGTTCGTCGTATTCGGTGACCAGATCGATGGAGGTGGACTTAGTGTCTAGGGAAAATCCTTTGAGCTGTCCTTGGCGGAGTAGCTCGGCTGCCTCGAGAGCGATCTCCTTGGCGATGTTTAATGCAATATCCGGCAGGCTCGTCCCCACCCCCGGCGGCCGTGCCTCCTCTCTCACGACGTCGAAGCTCCCTTAAATGCAAGCCCGGCATTCAGCCTTCGCAACTCCTTGCGAGAGAGGCGCCTGGCCACCATTGAATGAACCGAACTGAGCGGACGTTGCACGGACATAGCCGAGGAATTTGGTATCGGCATGCTCACCCCTGCAAGCACCGGTATCCTATCAGGCCATATTTGAAGAATAACAGCAGGTCTCTGTGTTCATGAATCGAATTCATGCAAGTGCGAGACCTTGTAGGTCATAACCTCCCCCCGTCCACAATGCGACCTGCGTCGCCCCCTACGTCTCGCTTAACCCAAAACCAGCCAAAAAACCCGTCTTCAAGCCCGGACCTTGAGCTTGCTAATGAAACGGAGCCCAAGCAACCTCTCGAAGTTCTGAGCTTTACCGAATCCTTCACTCAAGATCTTAAGCCCGAGACTCAGGAGGTTCGGCTTTCGACGAGCGCCCCCGCGGAAGCACCGTCTCTCCTTGATTCTCCATCGGGGCCAGTGTTGCTGCAGGAAGACTCGAGCAGCAAAAGCCTGTGGAGCAGCCAAGGGAACGGCAATGGTCCGCTCACTCTACTTGAAGATGCTCCGCCCGTGGTCACCACCGGTTCCGAGGGTCCCTCACTGGTGAAATTATACGGCCTTGAAGACCCACAACCCACCACAGAATCAGCTGCTCAAAAGATGCTGGCTCAAGAGGAAACCTACCTGACAAGGTATCCTTATGAGGACGGACCAAAAGCCGAAAAGGTCCGAGGTGAGTTGACTGAGCGGTACCAAGACCCCAGGAACTCAAGCGCAGCCTTGTCCCAGACTCTGGAGCGCTTTGCCCAGGAGCGAAGCATCGATAGCCAACCACCTCCAGAATTTGATCGCCCCTTGGGCGAAGTGGGAGGTGCCGCCCTCAAGTCAGCACTTTCTCCGACTCTCGAAGCTCTCTTTGCCAATCGGGAGGCCAATCACAACCCTGAGAAATTTGCCTTGATGAAAGAGCAATCCGATCGCTTCATCGACCTTCTCGGTGAAGCGGCTCCCAAGGATATGACGGCAGCCGATGCCTTTCGGCTGGTCCAAGGCAACACCGTCTTGACTGCCTATCAGGATCGGGTTGCCAGTGAAGTCTGCATGGGAGACCACGGGGTACGACATCTGGTGGGGCACAACATCCGAGTTTGCGAGGAACTCGCCGACAAAATGGAGGCCCAGGGGGCCAAGGTCACGGCCAAAGATCGGCTGATCATGCACCAAACCATGCTCATGCACGACCTCGGTTACGCCGTAGACACCGTTCGAGAAGGTTTTCAGAATGAAGGTATCATCGGCCAAGACAAAGGGCACAACTTGCTGGCCGCTCGAGTGCTCCGGGAACAGAGCGCCGATCTCGACCACCCCCTCAACAAATTGTTCAGCAGCTCTGATCTCGAGCACATTCATTCTTGCATCTTGCATCACGACAAAGACGCCACCGGAAACCCTGGTGTCGAATTGCGCATGACCGCGCATCCCACGGAAGAGGATCGCCGAGTCAACTTGGAGACCATGGTCCGGACTGCCGACAACACTCACGCATTCGACGACAAGCTGCCGGAGTTGCTCCTGAAGGAGCCAAAAGCCATAAAGAGTCTCCGCCTGATGCAGACCGCTGCCGAACTCGGAGATGAAACTCTATTCGAGGACTTAAAGTCTGATCTCAAGAAAACCATCGAAGATCGAGACGACCTGGCTCCCGATGACCGAGCGGCCCTGTCCGCTTCGGTGAACACCGTGGACCAGGCGGCTTACCGCTTTTCGGTCTCTCGCATCGCCGGACAACGCCCCACCTACGACATCGATGCCGAGGGGACCATCACTGTGGGAGTCCAGGAATCCCCTCTCCACCGACAAACGGCAGCCCTATTCGGCATGCCCGCCTATGGACAATTGGAGAAATTTGTAGCCGACAACGCCGGTCAAGAGATCAAGCTGAACGGACAGAGCGAGCGCGTAGAGGGTGGTCCGCTGGTTGTAGATGTGCAACTTGGCACCTCTCCCAACGCTAAGCCTACGGCCTTTGAGACGGAACTCAGTCAAGCATTATCAAGCGATCAACCATTCACTAAGTTCGCCTTGCTCGATGCTCAGCTCTCAAAGCAGCAGAAGATGAACACTCCCGAAAGTTCGGCCTTGGATTCCATAAAAACCAAACGTCGACACCTCATCGAAGCCTACCGGCGAGCTTCCTCCTCGTGACCGAGGCGAAAAACGTAGCTCGTCAGCGCCTGGGAGCTTGGCTGAAGAAGCTTGAGTTGCCACCGCTTCAGTCTCCCGAGCGGGTTCGAGAGGAGGCCGCTCACCAGCAGGTTCAGAATTTTTTTCTGCTCCTGCTGGCGGCCTCTCCCGAACCCTTACCAGAGACCCCAGGCGCCGCCTTAAGACTTCTGGCACCGGATCTCTCGACCCAAGAACTCGATCTCACCCGGTGGCAACGCGGGGGGTCTGCCGCCGAACTTTCTCTGGCCTGGAGGCTCGGCGATCCCGACAGCCCGCTTTTCGCCCTCCAGGAGAAGCTAGTAGAGAGTCTAGAGGAAGAGCGTCGAGGCTGGCTCTGGGAGATGGGGCAAATGTTCTAACGCTCTAGAAGGCTTAAGTTTGCGGGTTGGGGTGGAGAGACGGGTACCCGGGTGTGGAATTTCTCATCACATCTTCGGCTTTAGGAGGACTGATTGGTCGCCAGACCCCAATCGGGATTGTTAGCCCGGATATCGAGAAGTCTGAATGCATCTTCGCGGGGAAGATGGTCGGATCCCGGAAAGTGATCACCGGTTTCCCAATAGAATTGGAATTCATTTGGACCTGAAACATGGGGAATCTGATGAGGCCCACGAAGGGGAAGCCCCTGGAGCCGAGTTCGAAATCTGAAAACATTTTTCTCTTCCTCAATGTTCGTCGCAACACCGGTGAGGGCTACTCCGTCGTTCTGGAAAACCGAAGAAGGTTGGCCACCGAGACCGACTAGAGCGTTTCCATCGATCCACCCTCCGCCGGACTCCGGTTGTTGCCTGAGTGTTGCCGAGGGATTGCGGGGAAACTTCTGAGAACGTTTTAGTGTTCTTTCATGCATCCGCGCTAAGCTGGACACGTGCAGATAGGCTCAACCCATAAAACTCCCCCCAAAACGGTAGTCACCAGCGCCTCCTCGTTTTGGAAGAGCAACGAGGTCTACGAACTGACTCTGAGTCACAAAGAGTTGAAGACCGCCCGGGAAACGACCGCTGCAGACCCCCAAGACCGCCTAGAGATTGGGGGAATCCTGTACCAAGAACCTGCTTCTAGAAAAATTTCTCGGACTCTCAAGAGAGGAGGCCTCGCAGCTCTTCCGGCTCTTGGAGCTCTGGGATTGGCCGCCGCTGGAGCCCTGACAGGACTTCCCGGAGTGCTGGCTTTCGGAGTCCTAGCCCTCACTTCACTGGCCAACGGTGCCACTTTAGCGTCCGATTGGAAAGCCGCAGCATCCGATATCGTCCAGGCCAAGGAGCAAGAAAAAGAGGGCCTGACCGGACTGCAAGCCTGGCACAGCGAACTCAAGGTGGACCTCCCGGTGACCGCCGAATCCCCTCCTGAAGAGGGGCTCAAGGCCATGCTTACCGCCAATATGCAACACTACCCAACAAGCTTTCATCTTGTTCACCTCAATGGTCACGGTTATGGAGCCCGACAGAGCGCCGGACTCTCTGGATCCACTTTGGCCGAAAGCCTGGAGCAAGCCAGTCTTCAAGGGCAAAGACCGACGGATGTGTTGGTCTTGGAAACCTGCTATGGAGCCAACTTCGAGCAACTCTTGCGTTTTGGCCCAACTGTCAAATATGTGGTGGCCTTTGAAGATCAGATCCCCAATGGAAACTCTCAAGCCGGACGAATTCCCCTGGCCAATATGCTGACCTCGGCCCTCGAAGAAGAAACACCGGCTACCATGGCGAGAGAGATCGCCAGGGTCGCCGGTGCTCACTTTGACCAGAAAGAGCATCAGGGGATCGCTAAAGTTCCCCATCCCCAGCGGACCGTCAAGGCTCACCGAGACCAGCTTCGTCAGGGCACCGACAGCACGGCCGTGGCAATCGACCTCGAAGCCCTTGAGAACCGTTTGGCTCCGGCGCTGGATACCTTGGGCCAAGGCCTCTTATCACGCTGGAAGTCCGACCGAGAATTCCGTGCCCTAGTGCGAGAGTCTAAGGATCAGAACTACCTGGACAAGCGCCAAGATCTCCTCGACCTTGGTGGCTTGTTGGCGGGCATTTCTCAAAGACTCCCAACTGAAGATCCCCTACAAGAAAATCTTGAAATCGCCCAGCGAGCTCTCGAGTCCGCCATCTTGGAAAAGCGAACCGGTTCTCACTATCCCCTCAGCGGGTTGTCGATCCACAGCCGGCCCAATAAAGCCCCATTGATGCTCGGAGATTTCCACGGAGGTCCTAGCAGTCATCCCACTTCCCAGAACGAGCGTCTCCCAGCGAATTGGATGGCCTTTGTGGAGGCCTCCGCCGGCCCCCACCGAGGGTTTCTCTTATAGGTCCAGGGATCGAAAAGGGTCCCGGAGCGAACTCCGGGACCCTTTTTCGAGCAGATCTCCGACCGTTAGAACTTGAAGTTCAACTGTGAGGTGAGCTGCAAGCCTTTCCAGTCGAAAGGATGACCGACCTGAGGACCATTATTGATGTTCAGGTTAGGAACTCCAGGGGAGACGAACAAATGCGGGGGTAGTTTGTCACGAAGAGTGAAGTACCGACCCATAGCCGTCCAGGTGAGATCGTCAGATATCTCCCACTCGAATCCGAGATCCGGGATGGTCTGATTGATGTTGATGTTGTTGAAGTTGTGGGAACCCACAGCTTCAGCGTAAGCACCACCGATGTTCAGAGGATCTAAGTGTCCGACGATATCCACATTGGTGAAACCACCGCGAACCTTGAAGTCGTCGGTGACGTCATACTCCAGGGTCACGTTCCAGCCTCGGAAATTGAGGTCCACCAAGTTCATGTTTGCCGCTTGCATACCGGCCCCGGCAAACCCGTTGGCGGCTCCGATAGCTGCCATATTGGTGTTGCGGGAGAAGTCTACAGTTCGGATACCACCGGAGAGAGTGATGCCCCGATTGTGCTCGGCCTCGTTGAATAGGTGTTTGTACCCTCCGGAAAGTCCGAAGTTCTGAACGCGACCTTTATTGTCTTCCCAGGGAGTGGCGAACAGGTTGTTGCCGTCCGAGGCGAAGGTGGCCGGGTGATAGCCACCAAAAAGCGGCTCCATCCATCCAGGAGAAAAGCCCAACACATTGGTGTTCGGGGTGCCAAATCCCAGGGAGTTGGCCGAGAAACGAACATCCTGCAAAGAGGTGGTGCGCTGGGTCAGGTCTCCGTACTCTAAAGTCACTCGTCCGGTGGGACGGAACTTCCAGGTTCCCTTCAACCGGAAGCCTTCTCGGTTATGAGGAAGCAACTCAGTGTCGTGGAGCGAGTACATGTTGTTGAAGTAGTAGAAACCGGGAGTGGTCCACAGGGGAGTGGAGATTCCAGCCACCAACGGCATTTGGATGATGTAGGGCGAGAATCGCGGGTCTACGGCCAAATAATGTCCTTCGAGGTCGATGGACCCGTCCATCAATAAGATGCTGGCTCCTACTCTCCAGGCATCACCATCAGCGGTGTAAGCCGAATTGCGGTTCGGGCGGTAGCTGGAACTGGCGTACTCACCAAAAACCTTAGGTGACCAATTGTGGTCGAACTCATACTCAAAAGCGAGACCCCAAGTGGTCTGGTCTTGAGGACCGATACCACCGATGTTCGGAACACCCTGAGGCAAGAGCCCAGCAGCCACCGGACCAGCCAAAGAGCCATCGTTGCCGAAGGCTGCGTTCATAGGAACCGGGCGGACATCCCCAGGAGTGCCCAGTCCACTGGTCGCTCCAAACTGACCGGCCAATTCGCTGATATAATAGCCGGGAGGATTGACCCAGTTGATCAAGCTGTTGGCGTTCTGGGCCTGCAACAGGCCGGTGTTCAAGACACCGCCGGCGGCGGCGTCATCGGCTGCTCGCAAGAAGTTGAAATCCAATTTACCACGCTGGTCGTGAAAGTCGATTCCCACCTTCACTCCCATAGCGTGAGAGAAGTAGGTCGTGCCGACTCCAGGGGAGCCTGGAGTGATCGGGCCGGTGTTGCCGTCGGGAAGCACCGTGCCCATTACTTGCCAATTCAAGTTGAGATCTCGGCTTTCACCCACCGGGAAAGAGCCATCCACTAGAAAACCGTAGTTCTCTAAATAGCGTGGTCCAAATTCATTGGGATTGAGCATGCCCACGTAGACCGAACGATTGAAATCGTGCTCATCGTAAGCTCCAACAGTCAACTTCGTCCCCGTACCTTTATGGCGTACCCAGAAACGGTCTAGGACCATGCGGGTGTAAGGAGCGTTGTTGAGGCCCTGAGCTGCGCCCTGGGCGTTGACATTGGTGGCGGTGAAGGGATTTGCCAGATAGGGTTGCTGAACGCCATAAAAGGCATCCACGACCTGGTCACCCATGGAAGCGTAAGCAGAAAATTCCACCCCGGCGTCGATCTCATCGGTCACCCGAATGTTGAGACCGAGCACCGCTCGGCTGGTTAGGCCGGTACCACTGGTAAGCGGTCGACCCGTTCTCCAGTTGGTAGTCCCGAGAATGCCGGTGGTGAAAGGGTTGAAGGTAGGGACAACTGCCGTTTGTCCTGGAGGTAAGATGGCCCCTGGGGCCGCTGTACCACCAAAGCCGGCGGTGGATCCCCCGGCGCCAGCAGCAGTTCCAACGATGGCATTATAGTTGAGGGTATCAAAAGCGATACCAGGGTTGAGCGATCGCATGGAATCGCGACCGGTATTCTGAAAACTTTGGAAGGCTACCCGGGTGTCCACGTAACCGTAAAAAGTGATCCGTTCCAGTTCGGTGACCCGCTGGTCCAGCCGACTGACGCTCTCCTCGAGATTGTCGACTCGGACCCCAAGGGCATCCAACTCTTCTCGAAGAGCGTTCACCAGTTTCCTGAGTTCGTCTAGCTCGGCCTTAGTTGCAAAGGTCGCATGAGCCTGTTCCATCTGCGCCAGCAGACGGGCCACGATCATCGCGGTTTCCCAGCGGGTCGCGGAGCGATCCCCCTTGAAGGTCCCGTCGGGGTAACCCTCGACGAGCCCCTTTGCAGCAAGTGCAGCTACCGCATCCTTGGCCCAGTGGTTATCTGGAACATCAGGGAAGAGAGGAGCTGCGAAGGCAGGCCAAGTGAACGTGAAACAGAGCGTCAAAACAAGATATTTGAAGCGCTTCACAATCTGCCTCCTGCGTAGTGTCAGGAGTGACGAGTAAACAAGAGCCTCTAAGGTTTCCTCTTGAATTAGGATCTGTGAACCACTTTCGTGACCCCGAACCAACGCCATCTCCCGCAATTAAGTCGCCGCCCTTTCAAGCGGCTTCGGCGATTCTCCTTCGGACAAACCGACTTTTTTCGCTGCTTTAGAAGGGGACTTTTCTAACAAAAAAAGGGCCCGTCTTGCGACGGGCCCCTTTTTGGGTTCCTAGTTGAGACTAAGCTAGGCTTAGAACTTGACTCGGAACTGGGTGGTCACCTGGAGACCGCTCCAGTCGAACGGGTTCTGAGTGCTTCCGATAGCATCGGAGATCAGGGTGGTTCCGTTGTTCAGGTTGGACGTAGTGTTGAAGTAACGCAGGTCCATGTTCCAAGTGGTGTTTTCACTGACATCGTAGTCAAACCCGATGAAGGGGATGATCTGGTCGGTGTCAATGGTGTCGAAAGTGGTGGAACCGGTAGCGATGGCGATGGAGTTATACAGACCAGCGGGATCGTAGTGACCCTTGATGTTAACCCAGTCGGCTCCGCCGCGGAGTGTCCACTTATCGTTGACTTCCCAGCCCAATCCACCGTGGATGCTGGTGATGTCGAGGTTCACCTGGTTCTGACTTCCGCCAAAACCGGGGGCCAGGCCTGAGTTACGAACGTACTCGTTACGCTCGAATCCGAGGTCTAGCTTGATGCGAGGCTCGTCGAACTTATAGGTACCACCGACAGCGTACTGGTTGTGGTAACCGGAGGGGTTCTCTAGAGGAGCCAAGTTGTTGGTGAACGAGTTAGCCGAACCGGCACCATACATGGCCGGGTGAGCGAACCCTGAGAACACCGGGTCGATGAAACCAGGGGACTGACCGATGACCACGTTGGTAGGAGTGTTAGCACCCAGAGCGCCCGGAGTTACCCGAACGTTATAGAGGCTGGTGTCCTTCTGATCCAAGAAGCCGAGTTTGGCCCAGATGGCACCGCGTCGCTCGTTGAAGCGCCAGGTACCTTTGAGGCGGAAACCTTCACGGTTGTGAGGGTACTTCTCGGTGTCGTGGAGGGAGTACAGGTCGGTGAAGTAGTGAATGTTGGGCAACCGCATCACTCCAGCCAGCGGGTAGCGCAGGATGAAGGGATCGTAGGTTGCGTCGACACTCAGGTACTCAGCGGCCAGGTCCAGGTCACCGTCGAACAGATTGGCTCCCACACCGACGCGGAAGGCATTGCCGTCAACGTCGAAGCTGGAGTTCTGGTTCGGGCGGTAGTTGGTGCGAGCGAACTCACCGTCGATGCGGATCTGATCGCCTTCACCGATGTCGAACGCGTAGGCTCCGGAGAAGCCGTACATGTTCATCACCTGTCCACCGAAGTTCCCACCAGGTGCAAGACCGGTGGTGTTGTCAGCCATGGGGTTCCAACCCGGGATAGGGCGGTTGTCCACCGTGGATCCAGGACCACCGAAGTTCTGGTTGTACTGGGACTGCTGAGCTGCGTAGGCTCCCGGAGGGTTGACCCACTGCAGAGGAGTGAAACCGAAGTTGCCAAGTCCAGGGCTGACGTTCACGCCACCCACGCCACCGACTTGACCAGTACCACCAGCGGCGGCTTCCTGGATCACTCGGGCGTAGTTACCCTTAACGAAACCGCCTTCGAACTCGAGCGCCACGTTGACACCGAAGAGCCAGGGCTCATAACCGGCGACAAAGGGGTCTGCAGTGAAAGGAGTAAAGAGCTGAGAATCAGGCAGTCTGGTTCCCATCAACTCCCAATGAACGACACCCCAGTCGGAGATGTCCTGCACACCGGTGAGGTCGAAGCCGTAGCTGTCGTTGAAGCGATTTCCGAAGGCGCCGGGGTTGAACTGACCGGCATAGATGATGTTGTCCATCTTGTCTTCGTTGAAAGCCCCGACGACCAACTTGGTCTTCGAAGGGTTGTGAATGACCCAGAAGTTGTCCAGATTCATTCTGGTGAAGGGCTGGTTGGCAACACCCTGAGCGAAAGCTGCACCATGAGTGGTGTTCGCACCCCACGGGGAGCTCAGGAACGGCTGCTGCACACCCCAGTAGGCGTCGACTACGGCGTCGCCTTGGGAGCTGTAGGCCGAGAACTCGGCTCCAGCATCAATGTCATCGCTGACCCGGATGCGCACACCCAACAGAGCGCGAGCGGTGAAGCCGGTGCCGTTGGTTAGGGCGCGACCGTTGCGGTAGTCGGCCACAGGCCAAACACCGTTCACAGCCGGGTTCAGAGCGGCCCCACCAAAGGAGCCGACGAGGTCGTTATAGGGGAGGTAGCCCGGCCCAGGAATGGTAGCGTTTCCGAAACCACCGCGGAGACCGTCGTTGTCGAAGCGTCCATCGTTGTGGAAGGACTGGAAGGCAGCGCGAGCTTCCACTTCACCGTAGAAGGTGATGCGCTCGAGCTCAGTCACTCGCTTGTCGAGGCGGCTGACGTTCTCTTCGAGGTTGGTCACTCGGACACCGAGGGCGTCGAGCTCTTCTCTCAGAGCGTTAACCAGTTTGCGGAGCTCATCCAATTCAGCCTTGGTGGCGAAAGTGGCGTGAGCCTGCTCCATCTTCGCGAGAAGACGGGCAACGATCATCGCAACTTCCCAACGGGTAGCAGCGCGATCGCCTTTGAAAGTCCCGTCCGGGTAACCTTCGACGAGACCCTTAGCAGCCAAGGCTGCTACGGCGTCTTTCGCCCAGTGGTTATCCGGAACATCAGGGAACAGAGGTGCGGCCATTGCAGGCAGCGCCATGGAAAACATGATCATCGATGCTACGATTGACCAAATGCGTTTCTTCATGGTTTATCCCTTTCTTGGTTGGTCAGGGATCCGTTCGCTTCGTCCTGAAGCTGACTTAACTCGCGAGTGGCTTATGTTTCCTCGTAGCGTTCAGCGTCGTTCTCGGCTTGGGAATCCCCGCCTATTTTCTTCGAGCCCGAAGACCCGATGAAAAATTGTCCTTACTTATAATCAGATTTCCCGAGTAGGTCAACCCCTACTCTGGATGAGGTCGATATTTCCTCATTTGTATCTCCTCCCTGGTGAGAGAGAGGAAAATTTTTCACCCTAGTTGGATGGCCGCGCGTTTCTCGCGACACTCATAAAGCTCCTGCAAGAGTAAAAAAACAATTGGAAAACTCTGCGATTCGTGGGATGATACCCCCATGACAGAAATTCAAAACCGGGAGCTTCTGCGGCAGAACCAGGAAATGGTGGAAACTCAAGTTCGCCGCCGGGGTATCTCCGACTCTCGACTCTTGTCGGCCTTATGTCGCGTTCCCAGGAATCTTTTTGTTCCTGAAGGCCTGAGAGAATATGCTTTCACCGACCGGGCTCTGTCCATCGAGGAAGAGCAAACCATTTCCCAGCCGTACATCGTGGCCCTCATGCTGCATGCCGCTCGGCTTCAAGCCGACGACAAGGTCTTGGATGTCGGAACGGGGAGCGGCTACGCCGCCGCTGTGGCCTCCCTCTTGGTGCGCCGGGTTGTCTCCATCGAAAGGCTCCCCGGCTTGGCGAGATCCGCACAACGTCGGTTGGAGGCCCTGGGGTTTGACAACGTCGAAGTACACTGTGGCGATGGAACCCTTGGCTACCCAGAGGAGGCCCCCTACGATGCCATTCTCGTGGCCGCCAGTGGCCCAACGGTTCCAGAAGCCTTGAAGAAACAACTGGCTTTGGGAGGACGCCTAGTCCTCCCTGTGGGAGACGAGGACAAAGACCAAAAGCTACTTTGCCTGCTCCGAAAATCCAGAACCGAATTCATGACCAGGGATCTCGGAGCGGTTCGCTTCGTTCCCTTAGTGGGTGAACAAGCCTGGCCGGAGGGCTAAGTGGTGCCTGGCGCAAATCCGCTCGACAAATCGTCACGAAGCACCGCTCTCGCGTCGTCGCCTCTCGCTCAAGTATGCTCGAACCCTAGGAGGCTTCTTGCGATAGCAGCACTTCGAGGCGATTTATTCTTGACCGAATTTGCGCCAGACACCACTGAGAAGCTGCTCTGGAAATCGTGCTGGGGTCTTGAGGTTTGCCGGCTTGCCAGTCGCAATTTTAGACCTCGTCGCCCCCGCCTTCGCCGGGCAGCGGTTCTCGGCCTAGGCGAGTGCAAGCCTCGAGGTACGATCGGATGAAAACTCCGATATCACCATCGAGCACCGCTTGCACGTTGCCGTTCTCGGCCCCGGTCCTTCTATCTTTAACGATAGAATAGGGGTGCAACACATAGTTGCGGATCTGGTGCCCCCAAGCGGCTTCCGTGTTTTCACCCCTCAAATCCGAGAGATGCTCCTTCTGTTGCTGGATCTGCAACTCATAGAGCTTGGCCTGCAAAATCCGCATGGCTGTGTCTTTGTTGGCGTGCTGAGACCGCTCGTTCTGACAGGCCACCACTACACCTGTAGGCAAGTGAGTCAAGCGGACTGCCGAGTCGGTTTTATTTACGTGCTGCCCACCGGCCCCCGAAGAACGGTAGGTATCAACGCGAAGGTCCTCGGCCCGCACCTGCACCTCCTTGGCTTGTTCGAGTTCCGGCACCACATCGATCTTGGCGAACGAGGTGTGCCGACGTTTGGCCGAATCGAAAGGTGAGATGCGCACTAAGCGATGAACCCCCCGTTCCGAGCGAAGCATGCCATAGGCATTCTCGCCGGAGAAGAAGACGGTGGCCGAGTGAATGCCTGCCTCGGCTGAGGACAGATCTGCGACCTCGACTTTGTAGCCTTCCTTTTCTCCCCAGCGCAGATACATGCGCAGCAGCATCTGAGCCCAGTCTTGAGCATCGGTCCCACCGGAGCCCGCGTGGACGGTCAAGATGGCGGTAACAGCATCGTATTCGCCCGAGAGCAAGGCTCTAGTCTCGGCCTTGTCCAACATGGCGTTCAGGTCGATCACCGCCTGGTCCACCTCGTCGGACTCACCGTCGCCCTCTTCGGCGGCCATTTCAGCGAAGAACTCCAACTCCTCGACCTTCTGCTCTAGAGTATCCCAGAGCTCGACCACGCTCTTATGGCGGTCGAGTTCCTTGAGGAGGTTCCTAGCAGTCTCGGGGTTGTCCCAGACGTCGGAGGCGGAAACTGCCACCTCCAACTCTTGAATCTTTTCTCGGCTTAGAGCCAGGTCAAAGATACTCGCGCATACGGGACATTCGCGCGCGAAATTCCTCCAACCGACCCTCGTACTGTGCTAGCACGATATCCCTCCAGTTCTCAGGGGTTCAAAGAACCACCCGGGAGACGATGAGTCTATTTCCCTTTCGCTAGAGTCCGACTCTTGGCCGAGCCAACCTGGCGTCGCGGGATGCGATGAACATATATTGCTCGGGAAAGAGTTTAAAGACCTGTTCCGTTCCACCTTCTCGGAACCTGAACCCGATGGTATACTGAGCGAGGATTTATGGAACCCGAACCCCCAAATTCTCTGACCTGGACCGAGTACCAGAAGTTCAGTGGAGACAAGCGTTGGGAAGCCATCGAAGGACACCTCTTTGCGATGACCTCACCGACGGTCCTTCACCAACGGATCTGTACGGAACTTACAGTCTTGCTCCATCAACATTTTCGGGGAAGGCCTTGCCAAGTTTTTGTTTCTCCCTTAGACGTTCGGCTCAGTGAGGAAAGTTTTGTGCAACCCGACATCCTGGTGGTCTGCAATCCTGAGCAGTTGGCTGGAACCCACGTGGAAGGGGCGCCGCACCTGGTGGTTGAGGTCTTGTCTCCTTCAACCCTGCGACACGATCGGGTGCGTAAGGTCAGATTGTACGCCCAAGCTGGTGTCCAAGAGTATTGGCTGGTGCAGCCTTATCCCGGTATGGTGGAAGTGCTCTATCTTGACGGCGCAACCTACCGTCTCCACGCGTCCTACTTCGCCTTTGAACGGTTAGTGAGTCCAAGCTTTCCTGAATTGGAGGTCGATCTCTGTCAAGTCTTCCCCGAGCAAGAGGTCGAGGAAATCAGAGAAACCTTGCCCCCGTTCTTAGTGGCTTCCCTCCCTGAGTGAATTTATTGCCCCCTACCCCTCGTCGGGGTAGTGGCATTTTTTCCACTTCTTGTTGCTGCCACACCAGCAAGGGTCGTTGCGGCCGATCTTAGCCCCTGAGCGCTTCACTGTTTGAGGTGCGGCACCATCAGTGGCCCCGGGATCTCGATTGGTGCCGGTCTCTTCAACTTTCTTCTCCAATTGAACCTCGGTGTTGACCTTGACCTCCAACTTGAAGAGGAAGCGAACGGTGTCTTCCATGATGCGATGCTTGAGGGCTTCGAACATCTCGAAGGCTTCCTTGATAAACTCTATGACTGGGTCTTTCTGTCCGTAGCCCCGGAGTCCGATTCCCTCTTTGAGCTGATCGATGCTCTTTAGATGATCGATCCATTTCTGGTCCAGGGTCTGCAGCAGACACCATTTTTCGAAGGCTTGCATGGTCTCTCGACCCAGGAGAGCTTCCTTTTCGTCGTAGTAGGCCGTGGCCCAATCTACGATTCTCTTGACCACGGCTCTGGATTGCTGCATCCCTTGCAGATCCTCGACCTTAGCCTCTTCCGGAAGAGTGAGAACCTGACCCATCTCTTCCCACAGTCCGTCAAAATCCCACTGAGTCACCGGAATCTCCGTGGAGCAATAGGTGTCGGCCCAGGAGCGAGCCAACTGCTCTACAAAGTTCATGACGTGAGGTTTGAGCTCTTGGCCGCTGAGAACCTTATCTCGCTCTTCGTAGATGATCCTCCGCTGCTCGTTCATGGTGTCGTCGTATTTGAGCACCTGCTTGCGGATATCGTAATGGTGGCCTTCCACCTTCTTTTGGGCATTCTCGATGCCCTTGGTGACCATGCCACTTTCGATGGGCACGTCGTCTTCGATCTTCAGCCACTCCATGGCATTGCGGATTTTTTCTGAGCCGAAGAGGCGCATCAATTCGTCGTCCAGACCAATGTAGAAGCGGGAACTGCCTGGGTCCCCCTGACGGCCGGCACGACCGCGCAACTGGTTGTCGATGCGTCGAGATTCGTGGCGCTCGGTGCCGATGATGCACAAGCCCCCGGCTTCTTTGACCAGTTTCTGTTTATCAGGGTCCACCGGATGTCCGCCCAAGACGATGTCCACTCCACGGCCTGCCATATTGGTGGCTATGGTGACTGCACCCGGACGCCCCGCCTGGGCGATAATCTCGGCTTCCTGCTCGTGGAACTTGGCGTTTAGGACCTTGTGCTCGATCCCTTTCTTGGTCAAATATCGGGACAATTTCTCCGACTGCTCGATGGAGCGAGTTCCCACCAATACTGGGCGCTGGATTTTGTTGTTCTCAATGATATCCTGGACCACCGCCTGGAACTTGGCTTCCTCATCCTTATAGACCAGGTCCGACATGTCTTGGCGGGCAATGGGACGGTGGGTGGGAATGACCACCACATCCACTCCATAGATCTCTCGAAACTCACGCTCTTCGGTGGCTGCGGTCCCGGTCATCCCCGAGAGCTTCTCGTACATCTTAAAGTAGTTCTGAAAAGTGATAGAGGCCAGTGTCTGGTCCTCAGACCGGGTTTCCACTCCCTCTTTGGCTTCAATAGCCTGATGCAAGCCATCGGAGTATCGACGTCCGAACATCAAACGACCTGTGAACTCGTCTACGATGACGATCTCGCCGTCCTTGACCACATACTCGATGTCGGTGCGATAGCAATCCCTGGCCCTCAGCGCGTTGCCGATACGGTGAGCGGCTTCAGCGTTGTCGTAGTCGAAGAGATTCTCGATGCCCAGCATCTGCTCGACTTTCTCGGCTCCTTCGTCGGTCAAGGAAGAGGACTTAGACTTTTCTTCTACGGTGTAGTCGACATCCCGCTCGAGTTTATTGACGATCTCGGTGTACTTCAAGTAATCCCCAGGGCCTTCTTCGCCCCGTCCTGAGATGATCAGCGGCGTTCGAGCTTCGTCGATAAGGATAGAGTCCACCTCGTCCACGATGGCAAAGTAGTGCCCTCGTTGAACCTTATTCTCGAGCTGCCAGACCATGTTGTCACGAAGATAATCGAAACCGTATTCATTATTGGTCCCGTAGGTGATATCGGCAGCGTAGGCTTCTCGACGCTTGACTTCTCGCACTGGTTCGGAGCCCTCGGAGCGCTCAGTGTCGTAAACGTAGGCCTTATCGTGATTGATTATGCCCACCGACAAACCCAAAAAGTCGTAGATCGGAGCCATCCAGATGGCGTCACGCTTGGCCAGATAATCGTTCACCGTAACCACGTGGACGCCTTTGCCGCTCAAGGCGTTCAGGTAGATGGCCGAGGTGGACATCAAAGTCTTACCTTCCCCCGTTTTCATTTCCGCTATGCGCCCCTGATGAAGCACCAATCCGCCCACCAACTGCACATCGTAATGCCGCATTTTCAAGACCCGTACAGCCGCCTCTCGCACCGTAGCGAAAGCTTCGATCAAAACGTCGTCCAGGGTCTCCCCCTGCTCCAAACGGTCCTTGAATTTTGAGGTCTGAGCTTGCAACTCTTCATCGTTCAAGGCCTGCATCTCAGGCTCTAGGGCAGTAACCTGCTCCACGATTTTTCGAAGTCTCTTGACTTCGCGTTCGTTGGGATCGAAGACTTTTTTTAGCAGGGTCTGTAACATGAATTCTGTTCCGATCTGGGACTTTTTTGCCTCCGGCTCTGTCTTGCCCACCTTCAGGGACGTCCTCATGAGGATTCAACCCCCCAGGACGGGCCCGGTAGCGCACACCGCCAAAGACTTTCGGCCTATGGAACGTTATATCAAGTTTTCTCGGAATGCAAACAGATCCGCGTTTGAGTTGGGTTTGACTTTCCGCCGAAGATCTACCAAAGGTCTCTTAACCAGGTCGACTAAACTCATCAAACTGAGTCCATGAAGTTCGTCAACATGCACGAAGCCGAGACCCGTTCGACCGCATTCTTGCCGCCGCCAGTCTCCTTGAAAGCCTGCCGATCATCACCATCGACCCGGCTTTCAAAGATTTCCCCATCCAGGTGATCTGGTAGACCTGCCAGGAGCAACCCAACCCCTTGAAGGGATGCTCTCAAAACCCGTCACCGAATCCTTCAGTCGAAAAAAGCCCACCGAAGTGAGCTCCCTTGAAGAGGTCCTTGGTTAAGACCCTAGTACAACGTCCGCAAAGTTCGTCCCTAGCCCTGGCGGCCATGCATCCTCTCTCGCAGCGTCGAAGCTCACTCAAATACGCCTGGTATTAAGCGTTCGCTTCTCCTTGCGATAGACGCGCCTGACCACCATTCAGTAGGGACGAACTTCACAGACGTTGCACTAGTTTGCTACGGCCTGATAGATCAGGTAACCAGCGCCGACGGCTACAGCCGCGGTCACCGCTCCAGCCAAGACCGGGTTTTCTTTGGCAAAGTCTTTGATGGCGTCGACTCCGGCGCCCGAGGCATCGAGAGCGGCACCGGCAATGCCGGCCACTCCTTCCGGCACTCCCGCTCGGCTCAATAAGACCCCGGTACCGACTCCGGCACCCATGACTAGCGAGGTGGCCACCACCGGGTGGTCGTAGGCCCAGGCGGTTACGTCGTTCTTCACTTCGTTGGCTGAGCGTCCGGTGGCAGCGGCGTACTCCTTGATCTTCTGGCCCAGAGTCAAGCTGGCCTCAGCGGCGGCTTCCTCAGGGGTGCCCTGGTGGTTGGAGATCATCTGCTCCAGGTCGGCAAAGGTCTGCTCCATGGCTTCGGCATGCTCACCGGTGGGAGCCGGAGGCACTTCAGCCATAGGCTTGATCACGTGATTGTAGAGGAGATAGCCCGCTCCGGCTACGGCCACCCCGATAGCCACGGACTTAATGGGATTCTCTTTCACCCAGTTGGCCACATCTCCGGCCGTCTGGCCGATTTGGTCGGTGACTCCCAGACGGTCCATGCCGATACCGATTGCGTTGCCGGCGGTGAAGGCGATGGTGGCGGCCAAGACCGGGTGCTGACGGATCACCCCTCCTAGGCTACCCATCAGCTCATCACCTTTCTCACCAGTGGAACGGCTGTAATCGCCTATGGCCTTGAAAATTTCCCCGGCCACTTCATCGCGGCTCTGGCTGCCGTCTTCGGCTATAGACTCTTGAAGAGAACTGAAGGTGTTGGTCAACTCCTGCATGGCTTCGGTGTTGACCACGGTACTGGTTCCACCACTTGGAGGGGTGCACCCGGTGATGGCTCCCAGGCCGATGGCGCCGGTGACTCCGATAAGTACTGCCTTGGTGAATCCGTTCAAGGGAGACGGATCGGGATTGTCGGTCAAAACTTTGGGCTTCGGGGTCTCTACTCCAGAGGATCCGGAAAACTCTGGCTTGGCGTAGGATTCCGTGGGTGTCCCTCCAAGTTCCACCGAATCGGAGTCGGGGGTCCCTTGGGACCTCTCGGAACCGAAAGGCTTGATTTGAACAGGAGCCTTGGGTGCGATGTAAGGATTCTGAGTTTGTAAGGGCTTAATGTCCACGAATGTTCTCCAGGTTAAGTCTGTAAATGTACTTTAGAAGCCAACCCGGAAAAAAGTCAGAAAAATTTCTCATTGCGCCATGACTTTGTCGTTGGCTCCCTAGAGAGGCTGTACGTCGAATCAACCCACATCGCCAAATTCGCCTTTTCTCCGCCATGGGAACCGCAAATTCTTGTAAATAGGTCCACTATGAGCTTCAAATTTGCAATTCCCCTGACGAAAAAATTGCTTCGTTTGGACTCGGGGTGATGCGGCGCACAGCCTCTAGAGAGTCTGTAATATGGTGATGGTGGGAGTAAGAGTCGCCACCAGGACTGCGGCTGTCACTGCACCCATAAAGAGCAAGATCACCGGCTCAATCAGCGTCGTGAAACGTTCAAGGGTGGCATCCAGGTGCATTTCGGCGAAATGGGCTAAGGTCCCCAAGGCTAAAGGAAGCTTTCCTGCTTCTTCCCCGCTTTCGAGAAGAGAAGCGAATCCAGATTGAAAGAAATCCATCGCGGCCAGAGATCGGCTCACCGACTCACCGTGGGCAAGCCTTTGCGTGGCCACCGAAATTCGCTCTTCCAGCAATGGGTCGTTGGAGGCGAAAGCTACCAGAGGAAGAGCCTGAATAACTGGCATGCCGGCCTTCAAAGCCACCTCTAAGCCCTGGCAGAATCTAGCCGTCGCCATTTGCTTCAAGAGCGCCTCAAGAATGGGGACTCGGTGCAACCACAGCCACAGGCCTCTTCTGCGACCCCGGTCACCTAGCACCAGAACCAAGCCGACTGAGACCAGCAAGGCTCCGAGAACGAAAAACGGGGATCTAAGCACTCCATTCCAGCCGATCAATGCGCGAGTTGACCAAGGTAACTCGGTCCCTGATTGGCTGAGCATAGTCAAGTGACCCTGAAGAAGGTACGGAGGTCCGATCAGCATCAAGAGCAGGGAGCCAAGAGTGAGTATTCCTGGATAGATGGTCGCACTCCTGAGTTTCATTCTCAACGCCGCAGATTTTTCCGCGTGAGTGGAGATCGTCTCTAAAACCTGAGCCAGAGCGCCCGTCTGTTCTCCCATTCTTATGAGTCCCACGATGTAGCTGGAAAAGACATGGGGATAAAGACCGAAACTTGCCGACAGAGTTCGACCGGCAGCGACTCTCGAGGCCAAGTTTTCAAAAAGAGTCCTCTCACCTTCTTGGTGAGCCGAAGACGACAACAAAAGCAGCGACTCGTGAATCGGTACCCCAGAAGACACCAGAGTCGAAAGAGACCGAAATGCGACCGAAGGATTTGAGAGGGCTTCGGAATTCTGTCTCACATGCCCAATTTCGCACGATGATAGTGTTTGAGCAGCCCAACTGGCGGATCCACCGACTCGAGAGAGAGAAGTCGTGTCACTCGCTCGTAAACCTCAATGGCCTTCCCGGGGTTCGCTTGCGCCAGGTGGGCCTGCATCAAGATCTCGGCCGCCGGACAATGAAGCGGATCGAGTTCTAACAACTTCTCGCCTGCCCTTATGGCCAAAGGGATCTGCTGCAACCGAAGGTGAAGGCGTCCCGTTTCCTCAAGGCACCTGTTAACCAGAGAGGCCAGCTGAGTTCGCTTCACTTCTGCCCACTCTTCGTAGCAAGCCGGCAAGAATGCCCCCTGGTAGAGCCTCAATAGTCGGTCCAAACCCGATTCCGAGGTTATTGCCTCTCCAGAGGAAACGAGCCTGTGAACTTCCAGGTAGTCGTGCTCACCCAAATAAGTGTCCGCCAGGGAGAGACTCGCCGAAGTCCGGAGCAAGAGTTCGGTGAAGTCCAAAGGGACCTCTTTGAAAGCCTCCTTGAGTTGGCCCACCGAATAGGACAAATTCTTGCGACCTCTGATCGCCGACACCTCAGGCCAAAAAGTCTCCATCAAGGGTTCGACCGGCTGGGGCTCTCCCCAGGTGCAGGCGAGAAGCGCGAAAAGCCACAGAGCCTTCTCGTTCTTGATCTCCACAGCGGGGCCGTCATAGCCACCTACCTGAATCTTCAGGTGTTTGAGAGTCTGCACGTAAAGCCTATTGGCCTCAGGGCCTGCAGCGTGCCGACTTGAAAATCTCAACATCACTTTTCCGAAACCAAGCAAGTCACCGTGGGTGAGTAGGCGAGTTTCTCCTGCCGGAATCGGCTCTCCGTTCACCGAGGTGGGGCTGGCCGGCGACTCGGCCAGAAGAGAGAGCCTGCCAGTCTGGTCCGGAGTGAAGGTGGCGTGAGTCCGAGATACCGTGGGATGGTTCAACTCCAGGTGATTCAGACGCTTGCCAGCTCTGCCCAACCAGGCCATCTGCCCCTTGAGGTGCCAAACCCGACCAACAAAGGGAGGCGTGATGCCCTCGATCTCTGCCAACGGCGGTTGGCGGACATCGACCAACCATATTCTGCAGTCTTCAAGAACCAGGCTATCTCCCGGAGTCAGCTGGTGCCGCTCTCGGTTCTCGCCCCAAACGATGGTGACCCGCTCGAGTTCCAATTCGACCCTGCAGGTCGCACCCAAACCAGAAAGGTCGGGGATTTGCTCTGAGAGTATCATCTCTCGGGAGAAAAACGGGATTCGGAACTCCCTCTGGCCCTTCTGCACCACGCGCAGCTCTAGGTGATTATGGGCCAACTCCAAGCCCTCGACTTCGATGTTCTCTGTGGCCAAATCTTCTTGCATAATGCTGAACGGGTTTTCGAAGCGCTCCACAGAGAGTCCTGGACCAAGAGTCAGGAATCAGGTCACCACGGCTGCCGTATCGAGATTCTCATCATCCCCTTGAGAAAGATGGCGGCACAGAGAGTCCGAAAAGGATCGCACGTTAGGAAAGCGAGACTCCGGATTCTTCGCCATACCTTGGGCCAGGATGTCATCAATCAGGGGACCAAGATCTCGGTGCATGCTGACCTTGGGAATTGGGTTTTTGAGGTGTTTCTGCAAAATCTCAAGCCCCTCTGCCGCCTGAAAAGGTCGGTTGCCGGTGAGCAGCTCGAACGCGGTCACCGCTAGGGCGTACTGGTCTGAGGCGGGACCGTTTTCACCGTTGATCTGTTCGGGAGCCATATAGTGAGGGGTTCCCAAGGCTATCCCAAGTCCGGTGAGCGGTGCCGCATCGTGGCGCCAAGAAATGCCAAGATCGATGAGTCGAACCTCTCCGTCGTCGGTCAAGAAGATGTTGTCAGGCTTCACATCCCGGTGTATAACCCCTTGAGAATGGAGGTACGAGAGCGCCTCAGCAACAGCGCTGACCACGCGGCTGACCAAGGCCAAATCCAAGAGTTCATTTTTCTTCAGCTGCTCTCGCAAGGTGTGACCAGAGAGATACTCGGTGACCAGGTATAGGCCACCTTCATCGGTCTGACCCCAATCATAGAGTTGAGCTAGGTTGGGGTGCTTCAAAGACAATGAAGTTCGGATCTCTCGCTCGAATCTCTCTCTGCTCAGTCCATCTAAGCTGCTTCCTTGCATCAGCTTCAAGGCAACCGGGAGGGCGCCGGAGTCCGACTCGGATACGGCTCGGAAAACCTCTGCGGTGGCTCCGGCACCGATTCGCTCCTCGAGCAGATAGGAACCCACTTTTTGAAACCTCTTCGGAGTAGACTTCCTTCTTGCTCTCAACTTGACTGACCAGAAGGCTCCAAACACCAAGAGAGCTAGGGACAGCCCTAAAACCTCAGCCGTTTTATGCTTTAAGATGTCGGCCAGCGCCACCCCAGGATTCTCAGCAGGCAACCTGATGGGTCCGTCCTCGGGATACACCCCCGATATCAATTCCCGATAGCTTACACTGCGAGTGACCGATTTATGACCAGGCAAAGAGATCTGAAGCTGCAATATCCCCTGCTCTCGAGTCCATTCGAGCAAAACCGGCTCACCGCTCCGACCAAGATGATTGTTGTACTGATCCCTGAGAGTCGCTCCAGGTGGAAAGGTCCTCACCAAGACCTCGATGGGCTCGGCCATGGCTTGATTGAATGAGAGAAGAGCGAAAAATCCCAGGAGAACTCTAGTTACCACGACCCTATAGGTTTCGATCGAGTCGGATCCCGTCCTTCCCTAGCTCGCTATTTGGATTCCGATGGAGCCCAACGATGAACTGCTCAGGAAATGTTTTCACCTTGGAAACTTGATGTGCCCTCATTCGGAATCGATTCGGAATGCGGTCAGCTATGATTGGTCTACAGAGAGAAAACGACCAAAGAGGAGATACAAAATCATGGCTTTCGGACTCAGCTTATTCCCAAATCACCAACCCCTTCCTATCAAACCCATCGAATGTCACCCGGATTCTCAGTGCCCCGAATGCTTAGAGCCCCCGGCCGACGAAAGCCCGGTCCTAGAGCCCAAAGACACCTTCACTCCCAGCTTCACTCCAGGCCCCTTCAAAATGGCCGACCCCGAGAAGTATCCCGACTATAAACCGGCTGAGAATGGACGGATCGGCACCCCCTTCAAAATGGCCGACCCCGAGAAGTATCCCGACTATAAGCCGGCAGAGAATGGACGGATCGGCACTCCATTGAAACGCCCGCTGTTTGTCCCCAGCTTGCTCTTAAAGTAAAGAAGAGTCATGAAAATGCCCTATCCTCCGGACTGTGGCAAAAAGACTACGCGCTGAACACGGCCTCGTCTGTGGCCCTGAGTCACCAACAAGCTAAAGGTGACCAGGGCCTCCTTGCCGACCTCCACCTCAAACTCCGACACATCGGAGAAGATCCGAACCTCCTGAGCTTGCGCACTCAAGAGGGCTTGCCATTCGGATTCCGAGGAGGGTCGAAATGGGCGATCGGTCACCGGAGCCGGCACAACTCGTCGCTCAAGTCCCTGATCCAGCAGCCTATAGATCACCAGGTCGGTATCCCAGGCCAGCAAAGTTGGGTTCTTGAGACGACGGTGAATGGATAGAGAGGGTCCGAGAACCTGCACCGAACTCTTAGAGGCCATCTTGAGGTCCGTTGTCAATCTCTGTGCGAGAAGCAGCAGTCTTTGCTCGAGTTCAACTTTCGATGCCCCATCAGCGGAAACCCGAAAAGAACTCAAGAGGATACCGAGAATCAAGCTCAAGAGAAGAACCATCAAGGTGGCAACAACCAGGACCTCCGCCAAGGTCAGGCCTGAGCCAGAGTGATTTGTCCGCTTAGAGTTGTTCCTATGGACGGGCTGGGTGAACAAGGAGATCCTCCGCCAGATTCAGATTCCGCTGTCGGACCTGCCAATCCACCCGAACAGACACTCGCTTGAGGTGGTCGAAGGAATAGGGATCCACCGGAGTGACGGTTATGGACAGTTCGTAGCCCGGAGGAACCTCCAACTCTGGCAGGTCCAGTGGCCCCTGATGGAGGCTGGTGAACGATCGCGCCTGGACCATCGCCAGCGCATTCTGAGCCAAGTTATAGGCCTGTTGCCGTTGCTGGCTGCTGTTCACCGCTATCAGACTCGAGGGAAATAGATTCACCAAGGAAATCAGCAGCATACAGACCAGGCAGCTCACCAAGGCGAACTCGCCCAGGCTAAAGCCGGAGTCACTGGGCGACAACCTCAGTGCTCGAAGCAAGAGATCATCCTTATGCGATCCTTAACCGGTATCAAGTGGGACAAATCAGACCCAAAGGAACTGGTGGCGGATTCACTGGTTATCTGTTCGGTGAAACTGCTCAGCGGAAATCGATCCAGAATGGTCTCAACCCATTCATCTCTCGGCACTTCGGTCCAATCATCCAAGAGCCAGCTCAACTCGGTTTGCACTCGCCAGGTGTCTGCGGCGTTGGCGATAGTCCAAAAATAGGGCGGATTCTGCCGGTACTGAAACTCAACTTCTACAGGATAGTCTGCCTCGGTCTCTCGCCAAAATTTGAGCCTAAGTAGGGACCCGGACGGAGGGGGGATGTCGCTAACGCTCTCGTCGTGGTAGCGCGGGTTGTTGGGATCAAGGGTCCCTATGTAGAACTCTTTACTCACTTCCGGTGAGGCCGCTTTTTCGGCGACCAGATACGTTTCCGAGAGCCTGACATCGGCTCCACTTTGACCTGCAACCAGCGAGCCGACCAAGGTCATTCTGCCAACCTCGACCCCCTGACCACAGAAGACCAGCACACGAAACTTACTCTCTGTGGGGCCACGCCCTTGCAGGGAGACCCGGCCATCAGCCAGGAGGGCGAGTTTGGTTGCACCTTCAAGATTTGCCAGACCCTCCAAAGTGAGATCTCCGGTGACCACTAGGACACCTTCTCCCTCTAGAGTGCCTTGAATCCACAGATCGCCGTCCACAAACAGCTGGGCTTTTTGAAGAATCAATCCACCGGGTAGACTCAAGCTTAGATCGCTTCGAGCAACTCCCATTAGGGTGAGAGGCTCGAAGACCTCGGCAGTGGAGGTGAGATCATCGTACTCTAAACCGGAGAGCAGAGGATCGTACTGACTAGCATCGAGCAGCGGAATAGACAACGGAGCTGCTCCTTCCAAGATAGCTCCTTCGATCAGCACTGTGTCGTCTCCGAGTTGGACCCTTCCAGGAGTTTCCACATCTCCCAAGACCGTGGTTTGCCGGGCTAGAATCACCGCGTCGCCTGAGTCGGAGTTCGACACTACGTCAGCCGGAAGCAAGTCCTCCAAGACCGGAGGCCAAACTCCTTCGGGCAAGGAGCCGATGAGGACACCTTGCTCAAGGCTGACCTTCCCCCCCGCAGCCACAGCCCAAGGAAACTGAGGAATTTCGATCACCGATTCCACCGTTCGAGTGACCCCGCCGAATCGGCCTTGGGCCAGCAGTCGAACCGTTGAACCCCTCACCGATTTTCCATCGGGTGCTTGGATCGCGGTTGTCGATTCCAGATTATTGGTAGAGCAGGAGATGCCCAAGGCTGAGGCCTGAGCTTCCGAGAAAGTGAGCAGGCCTAGCCCACCCTCGATCTCCAACCGTACCGTAGCGGAAGCCTCTTCGGTGGTTCCGAAACCTTGATCGGCGATCAGTTCGGCCACCGCCTGAGCGGTGGCCGATTTGGCCAAGTTCAGGGCTCGGGAACCGTTCTCCAGGCGCTGTCCAAGATAGAGATGGTTGACCACTAATCGACTTAGAGCTCCGGCCAGGATGGCCACAATAGCCACCATGACCAAAGCACCTCCTGCAGAAAATCCTCGAGAACGGGATGGCCTCATAGTTCAAGCTTACCTCGAAGGTTATCCAATAACCAGGACTGACTCAGAAAAGTCCAAAAAATCGCGCCCTTCTGGAGTTGTCACTGGGGAACCCGAGCAACACGCGCAGTCCTAAGATGCCTAAAAAACTCTTGGGGCTCGATGGCGCTGAATCCCGCCTCGGATAGGGCTGCTCCGATGCTTTCCGGATCGGAGTCTCGGCGGGGGGAAAGGTCGCCAGGCTCCCAAACGTCCCTCCCGACCACTTGGGGATTTCTGATCAGTAAGCGGCCGTCATCGGTGAATCCCATGACTGACACTGCGTGACCTCCATCACCCCATTTCAACCCTACGGTCATCGGTACTCCCTCTTTCTGCGCCTTGATCGCACCCAGGATTACGGCTTGGTAAGCCCGTCGATCGCGAAGGGTGAGACCATCTGCGGTGAAGCTCGGCTGGGGGTTTTGGGCGCTGAGAGCAAGGGCATCGGGAGCCAGTTCTTGAGCACGGACTCTATGGCCCAACATTCTGCTCATCAATCCTTTCTGCTGTTCTGGTCTGAGCCCATCCAAGACGACGACCCCAGGAGAGTTCGGGGACGGATCCCTGAGGATGTCTCCTGTGGCTGATTCTCTCAAGCGAAAACCGCCTCGATTGTAGTCCGAGCCATTCATCTGAGCGAAGGTATAGACCCCGACTCCTTCTGGCCCCAACTCTCGTTGCACAGGATTTCCGTTTGCGTCCGTTGTGTCGATCTTCATGATCAAGTTGTCGTATTCAGCGATATGCCCCTTAACAACTAAATCGCCGACGCTATCCATAGCGGTGCTTTGATAAATTCGGGATACAGGGCCTCGATTGCTGGCGAGAAACACCTCTTCGCCCCGATCATCAATGCTCATCCTAGACTCAATCCTGGTACCCGTTCTTGGATCGAATCCGAGTTGCTCGAAAGCTGATTTGTTCACCTTGAGTTCGAACCCACCCTTGGTGGTCACCACTCCTTGCGAAGTCAAGCCATCCATCACTCTGACAAAGTCCGCAGGGTCGCTCGTTGCGTGCAGAAACTGTATCGTTGCGGCAGCACAGGTCCCACGCTGAGCCTGATGGATCGCTCCGGGGTTGTCTACTATTCTCAAGGTCGACAAAAAGAGCTCATCGGCTTCTGGGCCCACCTGGGGGAGTCGAGGGTTCTCGCGCAAAGAGCGAAGATTATCCAGAACACTGCTCCCATCGGTGGTGGTCTTTAGCAGCTTTCCGGATTCCAACATTCCTACCAAGGCAGCCCCCGCGCGTTCTCCCTGTTCGCCGGTTTCAGTCACCGCCTTGGCCAGAAAGTCGAAGTTTTCCCGCTGCTTGACGTCGAGGTTGCGATAATTTTGAGAGTCCAAGTAGGCCCGGTTACTCCAAAGCTCTTGATTTCGGACCTGCTGTTGAGGACTTGGTGGCGGAGAGGCCTTCCTAGCTTCGATGACCGCTTGGTCGAACTCCTCAATTGGCAGCTCACGGGATCGAGGTCTGCCCATCATCGAGCGTACTCGATCTCCCCCCTCGGAGACCACGTCATTCGCTAGGAATGCTTTGCCCCCGCGGCTTATCCCACCCAGACCGGCGCCGAGTCCGCCTCCTATGGCAGTGCCGAAAAGGCTCCCCTGCCCTGTGGAAAATACTACCGTTTCCAGTCCGGAACCCAAACCATCGTCCCAAGTGTCTCGACCTAAGGCGCTATCCGCTGCCCCGAGCATGGCACCACCGACCGCGCCGTCAGCAGCTGCTTGAAGGGTACCTCCCAGCCAGCGGTTGGCAGCCACGCTCTTCACTTTAGAGTCGAGACCTTCCCGAACAATTCGACCGGCGACCGCGCCCCCTTTGACCCCCAGACCTTCTACTGCTCCGATGGCCAGGTCTTTCATAGCATCGCCTTGATCGTAGGCGTTGCCCGCCATGACGTTGCGAACTCCGTAGTTGGCGGCCGCTCCAGCGGTGGCTCCAGCGGCGACGGCGATAGCCGGTGCCGCTGCTCCCCCGGTAACACCAATGGCGACGGCCGCAGCGACCCCGGCGGCAACCCCAGCGGTGACTTCGGTGGCCCCGTCTTTCTCGGCGCGGAAGACCTCGGTGTCCTCTGAGGCGTACCCCGTGAGCTCATCGATTCGCAAAGTCCACTCTTTTTGAGCTTCCTGATCCCCCGATTCTCGAGCGGCCTTAAGGTTTTCAAGAGCTTCCTGGGCTCGCTCGGTGTTTTGCACCAGAATGTTGTCGGTGTTGGTGAAAACTCCACCCAAGCCTTTCGTTTCGAAACGGGTGCGCTCTACGGTCCGAGCGACCTTGTCTTCAGGGGTCTCAGGGGTTCCGAGCAAAGCGGTTTTGGCTTCAAATCGACCTCGTCCTCCCAACCGAGACTGCACGTCGTCATCCAGGCTTCGCCCAGAGGGAAAGGCTTGCGATCGCGTCGCTTCAGCGTACAGTTCCCTCGCTTTATCCGGACCGTGCTGTTCGACGAGCCGAGCCAAGTCTTGGCCGCTCTTCTTCGACCCGCTCACGGCATAGCGAATTTGATGACCGGCAGGAACCTCTCCGTCACCGAGTAGGAATTGAGCTCTCTCGAGATGTTCACCGCTCAATTCCGAGGCTAGACGTGCACGAAGAGATTTTCCTCGCTTCGGACTCTCGGGTCCGTACATATTGTCGTACTCCGCCTCGACTCTTTCGAGATGCTCTCGGCGTTCTTGGGGATCGGGAATCTCTGAACCCAAAGCCCTCCACAGCTTGGTTCTATTCGAGCCAAGTCCGTCGACGGCATCTTGAATTAAGACCGCGTCGGCTCGAGCATCGTTGCCCTCCATGAGAGCCAAAGCCTGGTCTCGATTCGTCCCTCTCAGCGCGGCTTGGATCCGATCTTGAAGTTTCTCACCATCCTTGGCTTGGGTATCGAAAGACTCTACGAACTCTTTCCGAGCTTCGGGGTCCAGAGAACGCAGCTCCGCCAGCACCTCGTTGCCGTTACGTTTGCGGAGATTCTCTTGCATCTGTGAGATTTGCGCGCTTTGGGGATCGCCTTCCAGGAGAGAAGTCACCCGGTCTCGAGCTTCATTTTTGAAGTTTCGGTCCGTCCAGTCCTGCAAGGAGCGTCCGTTAGGATGATCTTGTCGATAGCGTTCTTGAACCAGGCTCACCTCCTCCGGTGCCAGCCTCTCCAAGACGAACTCAACTCGCCCTTTGTTGCCTAACCCCGTGGTGGCATCCACGAGTGCAGCGCTTGCTGCGGTCACCCGATCCCCTTCGCGAAGGGAGGCCAGCATCTGTCTGTCCCTAGGATTCCCCAGATCTCTTTCGAGATCTTTCCAGAGGTCTCGATCAGGATAACGATCTCCGTACGTTTCCGAGATGGCCCGCAGTTGTTCAGGCGAGCGATCCCAAAAGAGTTCTCGCAGGGCCGTTTTGTCAGTACCCAATCGTCCTCGAGTGGCCTGAAAAATGGCGGTGACATCTTCATTGGCGTTGAACACGGCTCCGCTCCGGGTCTGCGCTTCGGCTTGCTTTAGGGCCTCTCGTCTCTGCTGGTGCTCAGTTCCTGGCCCCGAACCTGAACTGCTCGGAAGTTGAGGGGGTTGGAGCTCCTCGGAGGAAACTTGCACCTCTGCTAGGGCGCCACTGAGCCTTTGGACCGTGTTCTCGAGCTTCTGGGTCAGCTCTGAGACGCGTTCGGATTTTGGTCCCGTCACCATTTGCAAAATGGCCCGAGCTTTCGCTGAAGGGGTGGGAGTTTGAGTGGTTGGGAGCGTTGGTTGAGTCGAGATCTGACGATTGGGGTTAGAGATGTTGTTGTCCATAAAAAAAGCCTAACGATTGGACTCGGTGCCGTCTAGAAAAGCTCTAAAGTTTAACGCCGTTTCGGCGAATTCGGAATGGATTCGGAACTCCAACCGCTACACTGAGAATAGGAGGTATCCCCAATGAACAAGCTCATTTCTCACCCCTTTGAACTCCAGCTCAACACCTGGTTCATCTCCCTAGAGGAAAGATTGCTCGAGAGTCCCGTAGCCACGGGAGGCTGGCTCGAGACCGCCTTGGGGACCCTGAAAGAGAAGAAGGCGCGATTTCTCTCCAGATATCGTTGCGGGCTGGCCCTTGAGGAAGAGTATCGAGAGCTCACTTTTGAGGCCGGGGAACTCTTGCAAGAAATCTTGGTCGAGGAAGGCCCTACGGACTACGCCTGGCTGAACAAACCTTACCACCAGATTTCCCGATTTCTCTCCGGACAAGACTTGAACCCCAGACTCCCCGAATACTTGAAATCCGCTGTGAGCCAGGTTCCTGTGCAGAATCCGAGTCTGCGCCAAGAGTTGATGAATCTGCTTCTCTGGTCTGAGGGCCACCGAACCATGACAGGAATGGAAATCCGGAATTCCTGCGAGAGATTGCTGAGCTTGTCCCACTCCCAAGCGGGTGTGGAAGGCTGGGAATTAGACCTCTTCACCCTCTGGAGCCTCAGCCGACATCAGGGCGGAGAATCCTACTTAGAAGCCTTCTTCGAGGCATTGCAGTCATGGGAGGCGGACTTTCTGGATTTCGAAGAGTTGGTTCTGGAACTTCTGCCCCAAAGAGCCCAGGATTTGAACGCGGTGGCCGACATCCTCTACTCCTTGACCGAAGGCCTGGAAGAAGAGTCTTGGGACGTTTCCTTTCTCGAACTCCAACTTCAAGCGCTGAAATCGATTTGGAACGAGGTGTCCACCGACCTCCTTCCATTGCTGACTCTGGAACTCGACAACCAATCCGGGTGTGGTTTGCCTGAACATCTCCGGTCCTTGACGGACCTAGCAGCGGGTTTCCAATCCGGCCAGGTTTCGGAAACGGAGTTCAAGTCCGAGGTTCGCCTCCACCAAGAGCGCTGGAATTTCGCTGCACTTCAACTGTCCCAGCAATGGAGTGGGCAGAAGGAGAAGGGCAACATGCTGACCGCGGTGAGCACCACTTTGGCTGCTCTAGATACCGTGAACTCCCCTGGAGACGCCAGGCTAGGGCCCTTGGTTTCGATCTACTGCCAGTCTCTGGTGAAGTTGCTTGGGGACAACTAGGGGAGAGGAACGACTTCAACTCTTCCGTTGGCTTTGGCGGTCGATGGTTCTCCACCCTGGAACACCGACAAATAGGCCAAAAGATCACCCAAGCCTCGGCGGGCCATCTGGCGATTCATGCCGGAGAAACTCTCGGCAAATAGGTCGTAGCCCTGCAGCTTGAACTCCACCTCGGGATCCTTTTCTGCGAGGGCGTGCCAGTGCACACTCTGCTTGAGGGCTTCCATTTTCTCGAGATGCTCGGACCAACCCTCATCGAGCACATCCAGGAGCACCGTGCGCACTACCTGCTCGGCGTTGGGTAAAGTCTGTTCCATTTCCCGCATGGAGTTTGTCACTCGGCGGTCCGCCCAGTCAAAGAGTTCCTGCTCGAGAGCTTCAGCTGGCATGCGCTGCTGCTTGGGGTTGGCAGCCTCCGAATCCAGAAAGGCAAGCGAAATGGGCAAACCCAACTCCTCCTGAGCCTTCGCCAAGGCTTCCCCTATCTGCTCGTAAGAGAAGCTATTTTTGCCTTCGGGCAAGCCATCAAAGACGGCCCCGGCCAACCCTTTGCCCACCATATCAGAAAAACGTGAGCGCAAAGACAAGCCACCCTCGACGATCTCATCTCGCAGTCCGTCGAAGGCTTGGCGTTGGAGATTCATCACCTCGTCTTGCTCGCTGGTGGTCTCCCGAGCCTCGAAACTTTTGCTCTCCACCCGAAACTGGGCTTGGGCCACCAATTTGGTGAGGCCGGCATCGCTCACTCCGACCCCGGGGGTGGTGAGCAACTGCTGACCCTTGGGAAGGTCCGAGGCGGCAAAAACTCGCAGCAGATCATCTTCGAGGCTCAGAAAAAACTGCGAGCGACCCGGGGCTCCCTGACGACCCGCTCGGCCAATAAGTTGGTCGTCGATTCGCCTTGAAGAGGAGCGCTCGGTGCCATAAACCGTCAGCCCCCCGGTGGGGAAGTCTTGGCCGCGCAAAACCAAGGTGTCTTCAGCCAGGGTTCCCGGCAACGGGGTTCCGGCCTCTTCTCCATACTGGATCTGCACTGGGCTGAAGGTCGTGGGAATCTCGCCACCGGCCTGGGAGATCGAGGTCTCCATACCCGCCAGCCAGCCTTGTAGCCATTCGGCTTCGGCCTTTTTTTCCAGGCAGACCAAGACTGGGCGTCCCTGGTGTTGGGCTTCGGCCACGGCTTCGGCCAACTCTTTGAAATTGACCAGGTCCGGCTTGATGTTGGCGCCCCTTCCGGCCAGATTGGTGGCCACGGTGACCACCCCAGAGCGCCCGGCCTGGCTGATGGCCTGGTTTTCGAGCCGCTTATCACCCCGCACGGTCTCGGCGTTCAAGACCTGAATCACCTCTCGGGGTACTCCAGCCTCCACCAACTTCTTGGCCACGTACACGTTGTGCTCTACCGACAAAGTCCCGATCATCACTGGACGCCCGGCCTGATAATCTTCGGCCACCTCTTGAGCCAAGGCCTGGTATTTGTCTTCCAGAGTGGCAAAAACGAGATCGTCTTCATCCTTGCGAATCACTGGCCGATTGGTGGGCACCGGCACCACCTCAAGACCGTAGAGGTTCACCAACTCGGCCTCGGAAGTCTTGGCGGTGCCACTCATGCCAGCCAAACGGGGGTATCGCTTGAAAAGATTAGGATAGGTGATCGAGGCGGTGATCTTCTGGTCTCGCCGCACCGTCACCCCTTCTTTGGCTTCCAAAGCCTGATGAACCCCATCGTTATAGCGCCGACCTTCGGAAGTTCGGCCTTTGTTGGCGTCCACGATCTCCACTGCGTCCCCGGACACCAGGTAGTCTTTGCCCTGCTGAAAAAGAGCGTGAGCCTTGACGCAGGCGTCCAGGAAGCCCACTCGATGCTCGTTCTCCTCGGTGAACAAGCCAAACCGGGGTACGGTCTCGGCTTGCTCTAGGCGCTGGGCCTTAGCCTCAGCGTAGAGAGCCCGAGCCGCCTCGAGCCCCTCTTGGTCCCACTCGGCACCGCGCATCCGGCTCAGCCATCCCGGTTTCGCGCGTTCGGCCGCCCGAAGGTTGGCGAAAGCCTCTTGCTCGGCGGTGAGAGTTTGAAAATACTGTTGGCAAAGGTCCAGATCGCCTTGGATGCGCTCTTGTTCTTCGGGATCCCCTCCTCCCTCGAGAAGCTCCGTCAGGTGCATGGCCTGCAACTTGGTCTCCACCCGCTCATAGCCGGTGTCGGTGAGCCAGGCTTGCTGCTTTTCCTGGTCGATGAGGATGTCAGTCCCGATCTCCAAGTCTTTCACTACCCGGTTGAAAAACTGGTATTCTTGGCTGTTGTCCGACCCGGTGCCAGAAAGGATCAGCGGAGTGCGAGCCTCGTCGAGGAGCACCTCGTCCACTTCATCGATCAGGGCAAAGAAGGGTTCTCTTTGAACCCGTTGGCTGGGGCTTCGGGCGGTGCGATCCCGAAGATAGTCAAAGCCCAGAGCGCGATCGGTGGTGTAGGTGATGTCGGCTCCGTACCCAGCTCGCTTCTCCTCGGTGGTCATGGTCTCGGTGACCACCCCTACGGACAATCCCAAACGCTCGAAAACCGGGCCCATCTCTTCGGCATCTCGGGTGGCCAGGGTGTCGTTCACGGTGATCAGGTGGGCTCCTTGACCCATGAGGGCGTTCAGGTAGAGCGGCATCACCGCTGCCAGGGTCTTGCCTTCTCCGGTCTTCATCTCAGCGATGCGGCCATCGTCCATGGCCAGGGCCCCCAGCACCTGACATTCATAGGCCCGCATGCCAAGGGCCTGCCGGGAGGCTTCCCGGGCCACAGCGTAGGCTTCGGGCCGCAACTCTTCCAAGGAAGCCCCGGCTGCCAGGCGGGCCTTGAAGTCGGAGGTCTTGGCCTGAAAATCCTCCGGAGTCTTGAGTTCTTGGGCCACGGTTTCCAGGGAGTCCACTTGCTCCAATTCCTTGCGGAACTCCGACATGGGATCCGGGGTCAGCACACTCAGGAAAGCGTGTCCCAGACGGCGGAACAACCCCAGGCGCTGGGCTGGAGTGCTCCCGGGCTGCTCGGGCGTTTGCTTCACCGCAGCCTTGGCCGCTTGTCGGGTCTGGACAGACCCGTCGGCAGTCAAAGTCGAGGAGTGGTTGGAGACTTCCGAGACCGCCGTATTCGTAGTGCTCACCCCTGTGGTCGTCGAAGGGGCGGAGGGAGTCGTCCCGTGGGCCGCAGCGAAGATCTGGTCGGTGATAGTTTGGCCGTTGGCCTGGAGTTCGATCTGGAGGCTTTCGGCCTGGTGATCTTCGAGCAGCAAAGGCTGGTTCCAGGACTGAGAATCAGCAGCAGTCAAAGCCTGAATAGCCGGAGACCTCTCTTGAAGGTTGTCCACCCCCCCCTCCCCAGCAAGTTGCCGGGGGGTCTGGACAATCCCGGACTCGGCCTGGGAGTCCCCCTGGACAGGGCCCTCAACTTTGAGTCCAATTTGGAGCAGATCGGTGGGCTCATGCTCTGCAGAGCCGAGACCCTCGGAGTCCTTCCCCGAGCGCCCGGAACCGATCTTTGGGTTGACCCCGGGTTGCCCCAGATGGGCGATCCTGTCCATAGCCCGGGTATTCTATCACTATTTCTTTAGGGAGGGTAGATCTTTGGTCTATTACTGGAGGTTCTTCCTGGGAGCTTAAGCCCTCGCTGGTGGGGCTTTCAAGTTGCTGGGCTTGGCTGGTTAGATGGTGGCCACGGGCACTGCGGATTCTCGCACTTCATCTGGGTACTCTTGAGGAGACCCGAAGATTTCACTGAGGTCGAAGCTCAACGCAGGCAAAGTCGGGCTGCTCACTTCCCCCTGATCTGAGTGCACCTGAGCCACCCGATATCCCCCCTCGGGAGTTAGGCTCAAGATTTCCAGCATGGCAGGCTCCGGGGTCACAATCCAATATTCTGGAACGGCAAATTGAGCATAGAGGTTAAGTTTGCGAATTCGGTCATGTCGAAGGCTGGAGGGGGAGAGGATCTCGATGACCAGAGTTGGGGCTCCTTCGATATGGGTTTCAGTCACTTGCTGGGGTCGACAAACCACTACCACATCGGGTTGAACCACGTTGGATTCTGAGAGTTTGACATCAATGGGAGCCACGAAGGCTTCGCAGGTGCTGCTCTTCACTCTCTTTGAAATTGCAGCCCATAGTGAGGTGACCAATCTCTGATGACTGGGTCTTGGAGCGGGGCTCATCAAGAACGGCTTCCCGTCAATGATCTCCCAGCGATGCTCGTCACTCCAGGCCAGATACTCCTGAAAGGTGACTCTTGATTGATGGGGTCGGTCCATAATGCGATCATAGACCAGGTCCGTGGGGAGTGTCCACCCTTCACCTGCGACCTCCATCCACCGCCTCCGCCGTGGCTTTACCAGCGGATGTGATGCAGTTTGAGCCATAAGTGATTTGAGCATGAAGGCGTGCTGCAGTAGAAGCGGTCTCGTCTTAGAACGGCTTTTCGTTCGGCTTCGGTGGGGGACGCGGTTCTTGGAGTTGAAGCGGAGCTTGGCGATGGAGCGGCTGATGAACTCGTGAGCCACGCCGCAATCCTTGGAACTGTGCGCGCTCGGAATACTCGAGGTGGTTGGTCCCGACGGGGACGGGGTTGCGTTTGGGAGTTGAGCGGTCCCGGCGGGGACGGGGTTGCGTTTTGGGAGTCGGTTGGTCCCAGCGGGGACAGGTTTTGTTGAAGAAGGAGTGGGGATCGACCGTTCTGTTCGCCCGGATCTTGGCTGGGGATGGGGCCGCCCAAGGCCAATTCGAGCAGGTTTGCTTTGAGATCGATTTGCTGGTCCCTTGTTCCCGCGTGGGACCACTCGCGGGACTCACACTTAGAAACGGCGCAGCCGCTTTCGTTCTCGGTGTGGTCTGTAACCAATCCGAGCCTACGAGCCACTTCTTGGGCTTGGCTAACCAGGGGTTCTTGGGCCAGTTGCTCGGCAGCGAACTCACGCTGGGCCTCTACCTTCATCTTCTCTTCGGCTTCATCAAAGGGCTTGCCGATTAGGACTTCAGTTACCAACTGCTCTACCAACTCGGCAAAGGATAGGGGCCGACCCTGGAGCTGGGACCGTTGTTGCATGAGGCGCTCAATCTGCACCACCAGTTCTGGAGAAAAACGACACCGGTACTCCGGGCCGTGAGGGTCCCGTTCTGCATGAAGTTGGCCGGGGATGCCACCCTTGGGGGTGAGGGTCACCAGCTTTTGGACTTTTCCAGTTGGCAACTCCTGGCACAGTTTCAGCCAGAGTTCTTCGGTCTCAGGGGTGGCCACGCTGACCACTTCTCGCAGTTCAGAGGCTGTGCGCCGAATCGCCCCGAGTCCAAACGAAGCAATTTTTTCGTCAGGGGAATTGAAAATTTGAAGCTCATAGTGGACCTATTTGCAAGAATTTGCGGTTCCCATGGCGGAAAAAGGGCGAGTTTGGCGATGTGGGTTGATTCGGCGCACAGCCTCTTTACTCCAGGGAACCTTTCCATGTTGCGTATTCCAGTGAATACGCAGCCTTGGCCAAGGCCGAGCGAGAAGCCACAGGGTCGTGAACGTCACCACCCCCGTTAGAATGTCCAAAGCGAGCACCGTGGTCGATGAGGTTCTCGAGCTGGCTTTTCAACATGGAGTCTGGGACCTGCACATCCAGGCGAACCTTCCCGGACTTCGCCTTGTGGTCAATCCCGAGTCCGGAACTTTGACTGACTCCATCGAGGTTTTCCCTAGCTAAGCAGTCTAGATACCCAGGAGCTGACCCAAGACCTTTCTCTAACCTCTCCACTCCCTTTAACGCTCCTTTGACCGTTTCTTGATCCCTGGTTGCTAATGTTAGGCTACAAGATCTACCAGAACGGACTCAAGCACCATGCTCATTACCAACACTCCCAAGGTTCAGCTTACCAAGCTCTCTTCAACCGAGGCGGCCGGGGTTACTTTTTCCGCAGCGGAGGAGTCTCAGGGAGACTCTGCCACTCCCGAAGACAGCTTTAAGAAAAACGTGACCACCGCCGCCCACACCGCCGGTGGCGCCCTAGCTGGCCTGACCTTGGGCGCGGTGGGGGGTTCGGTTTTGTCCCAGCTTTCCGGCACCGACACCTTCGCCAGATTTGGGGGTGTGGTGGGTTCGGTGGGCGGAGCCGGTGCGGCTTTAGCCCTGTCTTTGTCCGACGAAAAAGTCTCCAGTGGACGAATGTTCGCCGCCTGGACTGGGGCCACTGTCGGTGCTCCGGCAGGGATGTACATACTTCAAGCCGTGGGCGGAAAACTGGCTGCAGGCGGAGCCGCTGCCGTATTTGGAACCCACGCAGCCCTGGCCGGCACCCTGG
This sequence comes from Vulcanimicrobiota bacterium, assembly GCA_050486105.1. Taxonomy (GTDB): domain Bacteria; phylum Vulcanimicrobiota; class Xenobia; order Xenobiales; family JADMJV01; genus JAEXNA01. The sequence continues at coordinate 36,703 of JBJHCR010000001.1, read as the reverse complement.
TCGGAGGGCTGGCAGGGACGGGCTTGGCCTTCACCGGCGACGATAGCAAAGTTGGCAAGATCACCAAAGATGCAGCCGTCACCGGTATCGGCGCCTCGGTGGGAATGGTTGCCGGAGGCACCTTGCAGGCTTTCTTGGCCAACAACGCTTCCCATCTGTTGGCACCCATCGGAGCTGCAGCCCCGGCCATAGGAGCCGCCACCGTGGGCCTGATGGCCCTCAACACCAGGGGCAATCCCGGGTGGAGTTGGTACCTTATGGATCCCAACGACAGTTACTCTAAAAAAGAGTGGTTGGAGAATCGCAAAAACCCTGGCCTGGACCGGTTAACCAAGACAGCAATTGGAGGGACCGTCGGCTATGGAGTCGGTTCGGCGGTTGGAGCCGTGGCCCACGCGGCGAGCGGGAATCCACTTTATCTGATGGCGACCCCGGCTGTAGGGGCCCTAGTTGGAACGACCGGAGCCGTGGGTTCGACCTCGGGAGACAAGAACTCCGTGGCCTCGAAAGTCTCATTATCCACAGGTCTCGGCGCCACCGGCTTCCTCTTGGGCGATGCTGTAGGTTACGGCTTGACAGCGCTGACCGGTAACGGTGCCTTCGCCGCCCTGGGTTCAACGGTCGGAGCCGCCAATGGTGCGGTGCTCGGTCTCGGCAGCGAGGTGACTGGCAAGTATGCCGCCCCGGCTCTCACCGGAGCCACCATGGGACTCACCACCGGAACCCTTCTTGGGGCAGGACTCACTGCTCTAACCGGCTCGGGACTGTATCAGCACCTGGGCACCGCTCTAGGGGCGGTTGCCGGATTGACGGCGGGTCTCGCGGTCGCGGGTTCGGATCTGATGAAGGGTCCCAGCGCACCGGAGTAGGGCTTTGGTCTTTGGTGGTCAGTGAGGTTTTTGCGGCCGTGGCTTTTGTGGATTGGCGGACGACGAGATTTGATGAGCACAAGTGATAGTGCTATCATCATGTTGTGAAGTCCGTACTCATAAGAAATCTTCCCGAAGCCGTTGTTTCCGCCTTGAAAAAGCGTGCAGCCAAGAACAACCGCTCACTGCAGAAAGAGTTGAGACATATGCTCATCACCTCGGTTCAGGAGAACGATCAGGAGTCTGTGAGCGAGTTCGAACTCATACTCGCAGAGGGTGTCACCACCGAAGCATCTTGGAGCCGTGACGAGCTTTACAGTGATGACGCTCGCTAATTCTCTTTTTCTAGACACCAACGTCCTTCTCGATGCCACGGTTCCCACTCGACCTCAGCATACTCGAGTCACAGGGTTCTTTCGACGTTTGCCGGGGCTAACTAACCTATGTATAAATGGGCAAGTCATTCGCGAATATGTTGGGGTATGTACCCGGCCTCGATCAGCCAATGGATTGGGGCTCCCTATCGAAGACAGCCTCAAGAACGTCGAAACCTTTCATCGAGTTGCCGTCTCCTTGGATGAAACGCGGGCTGTCACTGAGAAGTGGATGAGCCTAGTCGCAAATTATCAGGTTTCCGGCAAACAAGTGCACGATGCTAATATTGTGGCGACAGCGCTGGTCCACGGAGTGCATCACATCGTCACCAGCAACCTCGCAGATTTCGAACGCTATAGGGACATTCTCACGCTGCTGACCCCTGAACAGGTTGATTGCGACTTTCGCTGACGCCCAAGAACTCTAAGCGGTGCCACATAACTTGCCCGGATATGATCCGGCTGAAGGGACCCGGAGCACGGAACCACTGGCCTCGCGCGGCATTCGGGAGAAGTCCAACTCCCCCTAAAGCCCGGGACGCACTGTGATCCCCAAAGGACGTGAGCGGGGAAGAGCGGTGCTGGTGTGGATCCTGGTGGCTGTTTCCAGATCCAGGGTGGTGATGGTGCCGTCTCCGCTGTTGGACACATAGGCCCTGCTGCCGTCGGGGGAGACAGCAAGGTCCACCGGACCCTCCCCCACATTCACCGAACCGAGCACCGCCCGGCGCTCTGCGTCGATGAAGGTCACCGAGTTGGAGCCCTTATTGGCCACCAAAACTCGGGTGCCGTCGGGGGTGACGGCAAGCTTCTGCGGGGAGACTCCCACCGGCAGGCGAGCCAGTTCGGTAAGGGTTTCGGCCTGCAAAACCGAGACCGACCCTGAACCCGCATTGGAGACAAACACCTGGGTCTGGTCTTGAGACAGAGCAACTCCCACCGGAGTGTCTCCGACGGCCACCCGACCCAGTGTTTCGCCAGTGTAGGGGTCCAAGACGGCCAAGAATCCTTGCCCACTGCTGCCCACCGAGGGCTTAAAGGTAGCGTAAACTCTGGTTCCCTCTCGATTCAATACCGAGGCCGTGGGGCTCAAGCTCGGACTTTGGTCCAAGATCAAGAAAGCCTCCGAATCTTGAGTCTCGGTGTCGATCAGCATGATTCCCGACTGTGGTCCCATGACGGTGGCCAGCAGATGCCGGCCATCCCCCCCAAGAGTCAGGCTGGTGAAGGCGCCACGCTGTCGATCGGTCAAGGTTTTCACTAACTCGAAATCCCGGTCGACCTCGAAGACCTGGATCGACTTATCTCGGGTAGCGACGTAGAGCATCCTGCCCGCGCTATCGAAGCATAGCCATAGGGGCTGGGAGGTGAGGTTTTGAAAAACTGTTCGAGAAGGGACTCTAGGTGGCATATTCATCAGGGTATTTGGAGCATAGGTGATGGGGTTCCAAGACTCGTCGAACCGCCTTTTGCCGTCCACGGCAAGCGAGGGTTTCAGGTCAAAGGGGTCTGCATCGATGGCTATGGCGTGGAGGAGTTCCATCAGGTTGTCCCCAGCTTGCAAGCTGTTGGTCTGGTGTCGGGAGAGGTCCTTGCTCCGTTCGGAGTAGGCCACAAAAATGTTGCCTCGGGCCTGGTCCACCCCACCGGCCCCCTCGGTTCCGGCGGCAAACATTTCTACACTCAACTTTTGCGGGTCCAAAGAGGTTCGATCCACTCTAACCTGACGAACTTCGTCTCGGAACCCTGGCTTGGAGATCCGGAGTTGCATTTCTCCATCGGGAACCTTAGTGAAGTGGAAACGCCCCATTTCATCGGACTGAGTCTTGTGAGAAGTGCCCAACAGTTCTACGGTGGCTTCCGGGACAGTGTTGACTCCGGGCAAGAGAGTTATTCCGCCTGACTCCTCCGAGGTAAAAAGGAGACCGAAGATCAGAATCTGCCCTCGGTTCTTGTCCTGCCCAAAGGATTCCGACTTATCACCAAGCACCGGTGAGTTGGCCAGCAGCAACACAAAACTCACCAAGACCGCCCCCAACCCCCTGAATTTCCTCAACGACGTTTTCGCCCTTTCAATACTTTGAACTCACAGCGCTTCGACGGCTCAAATTACTGCATTCCGGGTCGCACCGCCACCCCGTAGGGGCTGGATCTGGGCATGGGATCGGTGACGTGGACCGCAGCCTGGTTCATGACGTCGATCACCGAGATGGTGCCGTCGTCCTTATTGGACACATAGGCTCGACTGCCGTCGGGGGAGACAGCAACGTCCAGGGGGCCCTTACCAACCGAAATAGTTCCGGCGATAGAGTTGGTCATAGGATTGATCACCGTCACCGTGTCCGAACCCTTATTGGTCACGAAAATTCGGCTGCCGTCGGGGGTGACAGCAAGCTTCTGGGGGCCCACCCCAACGTTGAGAATCCCGATGGGGGTCATCCCCCAGGCGTCCACCACGGTCACCGTGCCTGAGCCGGAGTTGGCCACATAAGCTAGGCGACCGTCCTTGGAAAGGACCACACCAGTAGGCATATTCCCAACCGGGGCGCTCCCCAGAGTCATGCCGGAGTACGGGTCTAGAGCCACCAGCAAGCCTTGTCCGCTCTGTCCGGCCTGTCCGCTGAGGACCACGTAGATCCTGCTGCCGTCGGGTCCTGAAGTCACCGCCGTGGGAGTCATGGTTCCAACTTTGTCGATGGTCAGATAGGCCGCCGGATTTTTGGTCTTGGTGTCGATCATCATCACCCCGGGAGAGACCGCCATGATGGTAGCCATTACGTGCTGACCGTCGCCAGAGAGACTCAGGCTGGTGACCACCCCATTCTGTTGGGCCGGAAGGTTGGCGATCAAGCGGTTCTGGTTGGTGGCGTCGAGAACTTGAATTTGACGAGCGGAATTGGCCACGTAGAGAGTCTTGCCTTCGGCGTCGAAGCACAGCCAGTAGGGAGCCGCCGGCATATTATGAAAACCGCTCCGAGACGGAGAGTTCGGAGGCATAATCATGATGGAGTTGGGGGCCTGATTGACCGGATTCCAAGAGGAGTCCTTAGGGTTTCGGGGCACCGGGTTGTAGTTGGTCTCAAGATTCATAGGGTCGGCGCCGGCGGCCATGGCAGCTGCCACCGTCTGCAGATTGCTATCCCACTGATAGCCGCTCTTGCCCTTTTGCGACTGATCGGCGATGCGCTGAGAGTAGGCTACGTAAAGGGTTCCCAATCCGGTGGGGGTCTTGCCCACATAGTTGGTGCCCTCCCTGAGCATCTCGATCCTCAGGTTCGGGGGCATGGTGGCTCCCTTGTCGATTTTTGCCGTGCGCCGTTCGGTGCGGTAACCCTCGGCGGTGATGATGATTTCCACCTCTCGCTCCGGGCCTTTGGTGAAAACAAACATGCCGTTGCCATCGGTCTCGGTGACCAGATTCTCGCCCGACATCTCGACCTTAGCTCCGGGAATAGCGTTGATACCTGGAGTCAAGGTGTTGGCTCCGGTGTCTTCGGCAGAATAGACCATGCCGGCCAGCAGAATCTGCCCCTTGCTGGTATCCATTTTCTCGGTCTTCTTCTTACCTCGGTTCTGAGCTAAAGCCATTCCGCTCAGAACAAGACTGAACACCAGCACCAAACAACTAAGAACTCGGAAACTCGTTGCTCCTATGGCTCTAAATTTCATTCCTATCTCTCCTTCGTAACCATCGCTCCGCCAAGACAACGGCGGCAAAATCATCATAACATACCGGCGGAGTTTGTAGGCCCAGAGGCACGAGTTTCCAGAGTCCCCGGGGCGGAAACTCCTGGAAATATCGTAGCTTGGCTTGCTCCGTAGAGTGACGCTCGTCGACCTCCTCGGGGGTTACCCCCAAGGCCTGTTCTACGGTCTTGGCGATCTCTTTGAAACCGGTGCTCCCACCCATGATGGTTGCCGATGGTTGAAAACGATGGTATACGTCGCGAACGCGCTGAGAAAATTCCCTGCACGGCACAACTTCTCTGAACAAAATGCCTTCAACCGAGTCCACCACCGCCAAACCGCACTTTTTACGACCAGGATCGACAGCTAGGACGCACCGATGCACTTCCTTAGAATCAACGTCTTCAGACCTCACCGTCGCAGCGCTCCTACAACGGTTCAACTTCGATAGACACGTCTAGGTTACTGCTCTGGTACAGATCTCTGTTGGCCACAGCCTTGAGACGCACTCGTCCCCCAAAATTGTCAACTTTGCGAGAGATTTCCCGCAACCTGTCTCCGGTGATCTCACCACCCAGACTTTCGTTGATCTCAATCATGCCTTCTTTGAGCGCAGTAGCCTTCAGCTCTTCCAAAAAGTAGTACCAGTCGATGAGAAACTCTTCGGGACTGATCTCTTTCGAAAAAACCACGTCACCCTCGAGAAACACTATACGCACAGGAAAACTCTCGACGTCCACCGGAACCGGGTCGCGAAAAAGACAATTCTCCGTCACCACTACCCAGACACCCACAGGTTGTGGCAGACCAGAATACTGCTCGACCCAAGTACGAAACTCGTCACGAGAATACTTGACCAGGATTTCGTCAGGCTCGAAAAGAGGTTCACCTTGAATCAGAGCCACTCTGTTGTTCTTGCGGATGGATAAACTGTTGACCTGAACCATCAAGTGTCCAATGGCTTCAGCCACCTGCCCCTCTTCGAAGCCCGCCGGGATGGTCACCAAGGCTACCCGCTCTCCGTAGTTCCAAATGATGGTTCCACGGCGAACATTGTCATGGAGTTGAGACACTCGCTCTTGCAACTGCTTCTCTCGCTGTTGCAACTTCAGCAGTCTTTCTTGGCTGCCGGTGACCGCCTCGTAAACATCCCGAGAACCGATCATGGCTACAGTCAGAGTCAAGAGCGCAATGAGGCTTCCGGTCACCGTGGTCATGAAGATTGAGGTGTGCCGGGGACGGAGGCCAAAAATGGTCATCTTGCGTCGACCGATCTTGCGACCGAGCTGATTTCCGAGCATGGCAATGCCTCCGGCCAATACGGCGACCAGAAGAAATATCAGAGCCACCCTCAAAACAATGGGCATGCAGTACTCTCTTGCCTCGGATCCAGAATCGCTGCGGACCAGTCCGAGCGGTCAAACTTATGATCTCGGCATCCCAATTTCCTAGGGAACCATCACGATCTCTCCCTGACCAGGGAACACGAACGCGACCACAAGGTGTTTACCCAGCCAATAGGTGATCTCAACCTGACCAGATAGTCTCTCATACCAATTCCTTCTCCAGCATCGGTTCGAGAAAACGATCCAAAACCTGAATCGAGCGATCCGAATCCGACAGAACTCCAAAGATCGACGACCCACCCTCCAGTCGACTCCGATAAAATAGGTGCCCGGCTTCAGGAGTCGATGAGTTCTCCATCAGCTGAGCCTGCCACTGCAGGGCCAGAGAGCGTGCCAGTCGTCGGGCTTGAAACGGAGTGGCGTTTTGGAGCACTTTAGCTTGCAGGGTCTGCCCGGTAGCATAAGACGAAGTGGACACCTCATCCAAAAAGACCTTGAGGGCTTCGGGCTCTCGATCTAAGGCTCGCAGGAGATCCAGGGCTATGATGTTTCCAGATCCTTCCCAAACTGAGAGCAACGGTGCCTCACGGTAGAGCCTGGCCAGCACAAAGTCTTCGATATACCCATTTCCACCCAAGCACTCCAAACACTCGGCCACCATCATGGGAGCACGCTTGCAAACCCAAAATTTGGCGATGGCCGTGGCCACCCTGGCAAAAGCTCTCTCTTTCGGATCCTGGTGCGAACGACCGTAAGCCTGGCATAAACGAACCACCATCCGCCAGGCCGCCTCGACCTCCAGGCACAGGTCGGCCAACACGTTCCTCATTCCTGGTTGATCCTTGAGCGCGGCCCCAAAGGTGCGTCGATGGCAAGCGTGGTGAAGAGCCTCCACCAAAGCCGCCCGCATGACCGCCGCACTTCCGATGACGCAATCCAGGCGAGTGTGGTTCACCATCTCGATGATGGTAGACACCCCGCGACCGGGATCGCCAATGCGAGTCGCCCAGGCATCAAGATATTCGAGTTCCCCAGAGGCGTTGGCTTTATTGCCCAGTTTATTCTTGAGCCGCATAAAATGGAGGTTGTTGACTTCTCCGTCAGGGCGAAAACGAGGGACGAAAAAACAGGTCAAACCCGCCTCGGTTTGGGCCAGAGTGAGAAATGCGTCGCTCATAGGAGCCGAACAGAACCATTTGTGGCCTCTGAGCAGATAAGAGCCTTCGGGCTGGAGGGTAGCTTGGGTGGAATTCGCTCGAACATCGGACCCCCCTTGCTTTTCCGTCATGGCCATGCCCATGGTCCCCGAATTCTTCTCGGAAATGGGCACAAATCTGGGGTCATAGACCCGGCTGGTCAATTTGGGCAACCAGGTGTCCCTGATGTCCCCTGGAGCTTTTTCTAAGGCTGGAACAACAGCAAAAGTCATGGTCAAAGGACAGCCGACTCCCGCTTCTACCTGGCTCAGCATGAAGTGTCCGGCAGCCCGCTCAAGGAAAGCCTGTTCCGATGGCTCTGAATCCTCCCAGGGCAAACTGTGAACCCCGAAGCCCATCCCTAGCGCCATCAACTCGTGATAGGACGGGTGAAAGCGAACTTGATCACGGCGATGACCGGTGCGATCGTGAGTCTCCAGGACCGGGGGATTCTCGTTGGCCAAGAAGCCGTGCCTGCGAACTTCTTCGCTGCCCACTTTCGAGCCGAACGACTTCAGACGCTCAACTCTCTCGGCATCTAAATCCAACTCCAGGAGTAGAGGGTCGGTGTCGAATAGGCTGCAATTGACAAAAGGCGGCACCTGGTTGAACACTTCGTGGGTCATAGAAACTCAGTTCTTCTTGCGGTCTATTCGAGCCTCTAAAAAGGACTCAAATTACCCCTCTGACTTGGTTTCGAACTCCGCCTCGGGCAAGGGTTTCATTTTTGCTAAGAGACGAAGTCGCTTACCCCCACCCACTCGGGATGGACAGCGCACCCGACGGTGTCCTAGATAGATCTCTTCCATCTCTGAAGCCAATTCAGCCCCCAGTAAAGTGATCAAAGCTGCGTAATAGACCCAAGCCAGGATGATCACTAGGCCTCCGATCGATCCGTAAAAAACATCATAACTAGCGAAATTGTCGAGATAATAGTGAAACCCAAAGCGCGCTGCCTCAAAGAGCAATGAGGAGATCAAGCCCCCAAAGAGAGCAGCACCCCAACTCACCCTATGGTTTGGGAGAAATTTATTCAGCGAAACAAAGATCACCACAGAAATAGAAAAAGTGATGCTCCAGGACAGTCCCCAAGCCACCGTACTTTCACCCAGCCAAGAATATCCGGGGAGCCTAGACAGGAATTCTTGAGCGATGGACACCAAGGAGATGGTGAAATACAAAATGAGCAAGACCTGTGCGATGAGGGTCAAAATCACAGCTCTCAAGCGACTCTTCCACCAGGGTCTGGGTGGACAGTCCCAGGCAAAATTCATGGCCATCTCGAGGTAATAGATGATCTGAGAGCCGGTCCAAAGCAAACCGACAACAGCGATGACGCTCATCACCGCCTGAGAGCGCACTAGGGCGGCGATCACCATGTCCAGGGTCCCCAGCGCTCCCGGCAAGAAATCGGAGAAAAATTGCGTGATGGCATCCCGAGCAGCCTCTCGGGAACCGAGGAGCCGACCAGCCCCGGCCAAGCTGAGTAAAAATAAGGGAAAGATCGAGGCTAGGGCAAAATAGGCCACGGCGGCGGCCAGCACAAAGCAATCGTCTTCGCTGAACTCTATAGCGGTTCTCTTGAGCAGAAGCCAAACTCGACGAACTTCGCGCTCTAAGACCTCCCGAACCTCCAAACTTTATCCCCCCTCTGCCCTGGCCAGGGTTTCGAGTCGCCCCAAAAGTTCACTGCGATGCTCTTCAGGTAAGCTCAAGCCGAACATTTCATTGTACCAAAGACCATCTATCGCCGAGCGAATCAGACCGGCAGTGACCGGATCCCCGCCGTCTTCCTGAGCTTTGGTGTGCCACTTTTCGAATCGTTCTTGAGCCACACCAAGAAGCTTTGGTTCCAGAGCCATGATGGCAAAGAGGGCGTGGAATTCCCTGAGAAGTCCGACTCGCTGCTCCGGAAAACTCGCCTTCAGGTAGGCCACCAACCAGGGGCGCTCACCCAGCTGGTACAGTCTCTCTACCTGCTCCTCGAAGTCATCGAGAAAAGAGCAGACCACCGCTTCAAAGAGGCCTCTTTTGGAAGAAAAGTGATAGAGGACCCCACCCTTGCTCAGGCCCGCCTCCTGGGCAAGCAGGTCCAACGTCAGACTTCCCGCCCCCTCGCGGAAAACCAATCGACGCGCCACCTTCAAAAGACGCCGCCGCGTCTGTGCTGCCTTAGACCCCATGACGGGGACTACCTTACCTCATGTACGGGCGGAGGAACAACCTGCTCTCGTTCTTAGCCCAACTCTCATGGCAGATCCGGAGTTGAAAAGCGAACCAGAAGCGCACCCATGATGATCAAGGCCGTTCCACAAATCTGTTGGACCCCGATTTTCTCCTCGAAAAGGAGATAACCGGCAGCCAGTGTGCCCATGATACCTAAGCCGGCCCAGAGAGAGTAGGCCACCGAAAGGGGGACGACCTTGATGGCCCGAGCCAATAAGGCGAGGGAAAGTCCAAACAGTAGTATCGAGCAAAGGCCGTATCGGTACTCTTCGAAGCCTTCGCTCAGCCTCAAGAACGTGCTGGCCACGATCTCGCTCAAAATAGCCCCAAATAACAGCAGATAAGACATCGTCACCTCTCAAAACTGACCGTCCAGACGGTTTTTTTAAGGGGCGAAATAATCCTGCTGTTGCCAGGCGAAAAGTGGCGGGATTAGGAGCGTGAGGCTTCCAGGAGTAAAACGATCCCCATACAGCCGAAGACCAAGTTCGGCAGCCAGGCCCCGACCATGGGGTCGAGAGTTCCGGATTCGCCGAGGATCATGCCTATGGTCCTTAAGACATAATAGACCAGGATGAAGACCAGGGATAACCCCAGTCCGATGGATTTGCTGGACCGGTGGGGGCGCACTCCTAAAGGGATGGCAAAGGTGGCGAAAATAAAGGAGACCCAGGGCAGAGAGGCTTTTTGATGATAGGACACGGCGAAGCGATCTCGCTTTTCCTTGACTTCAGGATTGGGGTCCTGGCTCAACTTCTTAAGTGCCGAGGCCAGCTCCGCGCGGGTCATTTCGTCGGGTCGGAACTGGCGCTCAGTGAGGTCTTCGGGGGAAGGGGGCGATTCTCCAGGCTGCAAACCGCTCCAACCCCGCTCCGCCGTGGCTTCGTATATGGGATCCTGAAAACGATCGAATTCCATGGTGCGCATGTTGAAGAGTTCCCAGACTTGCCCGTTCCAGCGAGCCCTTTCAGCGTAGACCTCTCGGCGGCGCATATCCTCGAAAAAATAGTGGATATAGACCCCTTGCATGCTCTTGTCTTCGAAGTTGAACTTATGGGCGTAAACCATCTGCTCTAGCCCGCTTTCCAGGGGCTTTGGACTGGTCAGGATGGTTCGTTGGAAAACATCTTGCTCATGAGTGTTGAAGAGAATTTCGTATGCTCTCTTCATTTTTTTGGGAACCACCGAATCATTGAGCCAATAACTGAAACCTGAAAGCATCAGAAAAAAGAAGAGAGCCGGTGTCGCAATACGCACGAAGGAGATTCCTGAGGCCCGCATGGCTGTCAGTTCGGCTTCTCCAGAAAGTCGCCCAAAGGCCAGTAAGCAAGCCATGAGGGTGGCCATAGGAAAAGTGAACACCAGAACCTGAGGGAGACGACAGGCCAAGTATTCCAGCACTAGGCTGAACGGCACATTCTGTTCTGAAATCATCCTGGCTACCCCGATCAGGGTCTCCACTGAAAAAAACAGGATGGTGAAGGCTCCGAGTCCGAAAATGAAAGGGCTCAAGATCTCCCTGAAAACGTAGCGATCCAGGACTTTCATCAGCCCGCCGCAACCTCTTGGGACGAATCGCTGGGAGCCTCGGTATCCGGCTGCTCAAACCCCGTTTGAAACTTGTCTCCAAGATAGAATTTTCGAGCCAATCGACTGGAGGCTATGGTTTTTGCGTCACCGGAGACCAGAATCTGACCTTCTCGGATGATGTAGCTCCGATCGGTGATAGCCAAAGTCTCTCTGACATTGTGGTCGGTGATCAAAACTCCAATATTGCGTTCCTTCAGTTGTCGAACAATGTCTTGAATTTCGCTGACGGCGATCGGGTCGACCCCGGTGAAAGGCTCATCCAGCAACAGAAATTTCGGTTCGATAGCCAAGGAGCGAGCGATCTCCACCCGGCGGCGCTCACCGCCCGAAAGCTGGATACCCAGACTCTTGCGAACTTTATGCAAGGAAAAGTCTGTGAGGAGTCCCTCTAATCGCTCTGCCCTCTCCTTGCGAGGAACTCCAAAGACCTGCCAGGCCAAAGTGATGTTCTGCTCCACGGTCAGCCCACGGTACACCGAGGGCTCCTGGGCTAGATAAGCCACACCCGCTCGAGCACGCTTGTGGATGGGATACCGCGCGATATCCTTTCCGTTCAGGAGAATCTTGCCTTGATCGGGCTTGAGTAGCCCAACGACCATGGAAAACGTGGTGGTTTTTCCCGCTCCATTGGAGCCCAGGAGGCCGACCACCTCGCCTTGAGACACGTCCAAGCAAACCCCGTCGACCACGCGACGGCGATGAAAACTCTTGACGAGTTCGACCACCTCGATCTTCATTCGCTTGCTTGCTCCGGTCTTGGTGCTCTCCCAACCCGATTCAGACGCCCTCGGGATTGGCCTTGGACTTGACCTTTGAGCTGCACCTTATCGAGTTCCGCAGTCGCCGTCAATGTCTGGCCGTTCAAGGTTAACCCTTCACGCTTCCAAACCACCCCTTGAGATCCATAAAACATGCGATCCTCTCCATTGTAAATGAGATGTTCGACGGTCAGGGTTTCCTCCGAATCCAAACGCGACGCCAAGACTTGGCCGATGAAGGTCACCACTTGTCCTTCCATATCGACATCGGCGGCAGGGGCATCCACCCGCACTGTCTTTTCTCCGTCCTCGTCCACCAAATACCAAGTTACATCGTAAGCCTTGGCAAACTGACGACTATCCATCCAATCGATTTCATCGGCTTCCAGCTCCCAGCGCTGACCCTGCCGAGTCCGGATGGTGGACTTCTGTACCCTCACCGGAGTCTCATTGTCAACTTGGGGCCTACCCCCATCACTGGCACGGTCGTCAGAACTCGCTACCTGCTGCGGTTCATCTTGAACGGAGACCGTCTCAACGACCTCTGGATTGGAAGAGCAAGCTCCCAAAAAAAGGGACAACAGAGCTATCAGTAAGAAACTGCGCACCGACCACCATTTCGTCGTTCAATCACGTATCCCGCTTTCCCTAAGGAAGCTTGATCAACACTTTCAAGCCGAGAAAGTTTTTACGAGTGGGGGCGGCGTTTGTTCGAGATGTCTACCCGCCTGTCCACCCCTGCCGTCCAGTGGGGACGGCGTTTGTCCGAAATGTCCACCCGCCTGTCCACCCCTGCCGTCCAGTGTGGGCGGCGTTTGTCCGAAATGTCCACCCGCCTGTCCACCCCCGCCGTCCAGTAGGGGGGGTCAGCGTTTCTTCTGAGATGTCCATCCTGCTGTCCAGGGGGTCGAGGCATGCACTGTTCTTTAGGGCGGGGGGACAGAAATTGTCCAGGGGGGACGGCAGGAAGATAGACTAAGTATCTTGTAATCAAGCTTGGAAAATATTCAAGGAGATCTCGAATGGAAGTCAATCTCAAAGAGGCGGCCCTGTTGTGCCGCAAGTCAGAAAAAACGTTGAGAAGAAAGATCGAAGCCGGCCTCTTGCAGGGACGAAAAGAGCCTTTGGAATTCGGCGGTTTCATGTGGCTCATTGATGTGGAAAGCTTGGACGAACTCTATCCGGGCTCTCGCCCTTGCCAACTTCCTCAACTTTATAACTCACCTGACCCCCCCGAGGTCCGGCTCAAGAATCGTCGGCCCGAACAGAGCAATCCGACCGGCCTAGCCTTTCTTGGCAGTCTTGACGAGAGATCTGAGCAAGAGCCTAATTTCACCGGGCAGGCTGTCTCAGAGCAGGATGATGATGATGACGACGAGGAGTGGGATGTCCGTCAGAGCTTTTTCGACTACATCTTGGATGAGAATCGAACGCTTAAGTCGGAGCTCAAGAATCGAGATGCCAGAATTCTTTCACTCAACGAGAGAGCTTGCATCCTCGAGCGAGCCCTGGGCGAACAAGAAGGCACCTCCGCCACTCAGTCTCGTGTTCTGGAGTGGTTCCAGTCCCAGGAGTCACAAAGGGAAAAGACCCGAAGCGAAATGGAACATCGCCTCCTTCAGGGGGACTCCCAAGAAACGACGAAACAACAACGCAAACCTATCCTTGCGGCTCTGGGAGGAGCCTTGGTGACGGCCTTGCTGGCTGTGCTCTGCGGCTCTCTCGGGCTACTGTAAGGAGCTTAGCAAGAAATAGCCTCCCTTCCGCTGGTTCGGTTGGGGGGCTTTTTTCTATCCAAGGAAAAAGTGTCGTTTCTGTTCGATTTTTTGTTCGATTACCTATTCGAGATATCGAAGGCCCATGGTTAAAGTCCCAGTGTTTAGAAGTGGAGTTGCCGGTGTTTCGCTGCTGGGAGTATCTTCTGAGCCAATTCCCAATAAAAAAGCCCCCGAAATTCGGAGGCTCGGAAGACCTAGTGCTCTGTCAAGCTAGAAATCGTCGACGTCGATGTCCCAAACAGGCACTCCGTGCTTGTTGCGAACAGCCATTTGAAGGTTGCCCTTCTTGCCGGACACCACCATCATGATAGGCTTACCTTCGAATTCAACCATAGAACCCGTGATGGTCACTTGGTCGTTAAACTGCGGGTTCCATCGTTCGCGAAAGAAGCTGGCGAACCATTGAGGACCCACGTGGGCCGTGACAACTTTCCCGTCTTTAGTTTTCACATCAACGGCAAAAGCAGGAGACATTCCAGGCCGCAGACGCAATTCACGATGAATGTCGACGATGTTGCCTTCGATAGTCGTCACAGTCTTGCTGTCGAAAAGTTTGTTGTAACTGCTGCCCCGCTCCCATCCGTCTGACAACGCCAATACACCGGAAACGGTGAGAAGCACGCAGCTAAGAAGGGCCAGCAAAGAGATTTTTCGCATATGTTGTGCCTTTCTCCCGGCCCACCCCCAGCATTCCGGGCTTCCAGCCGAGACCATTTTTAACCCACTGGGTTTTAAGCCTGGCAGTTTTGTCCCTGAGCTAGGAATCTCCTTTCGTCAAGCCTGAGAGGCTCCACCTTAGAGCAAGGGTACGATGAACGGGTTGGAAGCTTTCTCTCGTCCCACCGTCGTGGAAGGACCGTGGCCTGGATAGAGCACCATGTCGTCTGGGAGGGGAAGGATGACCTCTTTGATGGACCGGTCCAGTGCCTGAGGGGAACATCCCGGCAGATCGGTGCGACCCACCGAACCGGCGAACACCAAGTCTCCGACTAGGGCAAAATTGTGCTCAGAACTCACCATGGTCACCGAGCCAGGTGAATGACCCGGGGTGTGGTGCATCTGAAAACTCAGACCCGCCAACTCAAAGTCTCCCTCACCAGGCAATTCGCGGTCGATGGTAGGAGCCTGGCATGGTGGCAAGCCAAACATGGCAGCCTGTTGAGGCACCATGCGAGCCATTTCCCAATCGTCCTTGTGCATGAACGTTGGAACCTTGAGGGCTTCTCGGGCTTGCTCAGCGTAAGCCACGTGGTCGATGTGGCCGTGAGTGAAGACGATACCCTCTATCTTCAGGTCCAGTTCTTGAATCCGGGCCAAGATTCGAGGAATCTCATCCCCGGGATCGACCAGAATTCCTGAACCTCCGCGATGAGTGTACACCAGCATGGCGTTCATAGCGAAGGGTCCTACAGTCAAAATCTCAATGTTCACCGATTAGCCTCCAGCACTTTAACATAAGTGGCCCCGATTTGCGCTACAAGGAAGACTCCCTGCCCTGCGGCCAGAGACTCATCTCCTCAAAGTCGCGCCAACAGTCCAAGATTTACAACCTGGTAATCTTATCAGCATCAGGGTCCAATAATATGGGCCGTGGTCCACTTTTGGTCAGCGATACGACAGAGCTTCTGGGATCGGCGATTCTCCATCGCCACCGCCGCTGCGGGATTCACCGCCTTTGTCAATCTCTATGCTCTCCAATCTCTACTCCCCCATCTTTGCCAGGTCTTTGAGGCCAGCGAACGAGAGGTCAGCCTAACCATCACCGCCTCGACTCTGGCGGTTGCCTTGGCCGCACCTTTTGCCGGCTGGCTCATTGGCAGGATGGGGCGGCGTAACCTAACCGTCCTAGCGGTGGTGGGCCTGGTAGTCTGCGGCCTGAATGTGGCGGCGGCGGAATCCTTGTCCAGTATGCTGGCCTGGCGTTTCTTTCAGGGCCTGTTCTTGCCCCTCATCGTGGCCGGCATCATGGCCTTCATCGGCGAGGAGTTTCCTCGAGAGAAAGTGGCCGGCGCCATGGCCTGCTATGTCACCTGGACGGTGATCGGAGGATTCAGTGGGCGCTGGCTGGCAGGCTTCTTGACTGAAGGCCTCAATTGGCGCGCCGCCTTGGTCGTGCTGGCCTTGCTGAATGCCGTGAGCGGGGCGATACTGTTGTCCGCATTGCCTAAGCAAAGAGCGATCAAGCCCGGTCGCTTGTCCCGAGGCTTGCGCAAGGTGCTCTTGACCGCCCTCAAGCCCGAACTTCGTCCTGTTTTTGTGACCGGTTTCGGAAGCCTGTTCACCATGGCCGGAGTTTTCACTTACGTCACCTTCCACCTGGCCAAAGCCCCGTTTTCTCTGGGTCCCGAGGGCTTGGGTCAACTTTTCTGTGTCTACCTGCTGGGGATCGTGATCACTCCCTTGGTCGGGCGCTTGATGCCCAGGGTCGGTCTTCAAAGGACCTTGAGGTTTGCCGCTCGATCAGCCCTATTCGGCTTGGCCTTAACCTGGATTCCGGTGCTTTGGTCGGTGGTCGCGGGCTTGGCGGTGATCTCTTGTGCCGCTTTTGCCGCCCAGATGGCTGCCAGCGCTTACATCGCTCAAAGCCAGGGCCGGAACCGGGCCCAGGCTTCCGGGCTTTACCTCTCTTGTTACTACTTGGGTGGAGCCATGGGCGCAGCCGTCCCCGGCTTATTTTGGGAACCTTGGGGTTGGCCGGGTTGCCTGGCTCTTTTTGTGGTGGTGCAACTCTGCCTTTTTCGAGCCAGCACCAGATTTCCTGAGTAGCCTCTTGGCGAGGAGCGGGGAACGGGACCATTTTCGGAGTGACACCTCTGCTGGGGACGAGCCCAGCACTTCGGAGGACCGTCTCAGACTGATCTCTCAATTGGGGTCTACTTCGCCGACGAGAGCGTCTTGCCTGGGAGTCTTTCAAGTCGTCTCATCTGTACGAACAGCTTTCTAAAGCCCATCGAGAATGGTCTTCATATTCTGGACCCCTGGGTCGATTTTATGATAGGGCTCGCCTCTAACCAGATCCAAGACCTCGGGAACTAGGGCGCGGTCCATTTTGGAGACATCTTCGTGACTGTAGATCTTCGATTTGGGGATTCCGTATTTGTCCATCAGTTCTCGACAAAGTCGGATGCAGGTTTCCAAGGTGGCCTTTTTGCCGGCCAGGTCCTCGGCGTCCAGGGCCATCATCTCGATATTGATGGCTCTATGGTTCATCCCATAGCAAGCCCGAGAGCGCACGTTGGTGGGCAGCAGTTGCCAAACCTTGGTGCCGTCAACGACGTAGTGAGAAGCCAGTCCGGGAGGCTCTCCGGCGAATTCCTCGCTTTTGACCAGGTTCCAAGGGAAGTCCGGCATGGCGGTATAGTGGAGCACGATGGCCGTAGGTTTGAGCTCCCAGGTGGGCTCTCCGTAGTGCCGGGCTGAATACTGGGTGATTTGAGGCTTCCACTGGTCCAAGGGACGAGCCAAACTTTTGTCGATAGTGAGCGGCTCTGAAGATGCAGAGCCCGAAAGACTCAACAGGGTCACCATCACCAAGTAGGCTGCCAAACTTCTTTGCATACTTTCACCTCGCCGACGACTTCAAGGCAACTCTCGGAGCTGACCTCGTAGGGATTTCCCAAGCCTCAACCAAAGAACTCCCCTATGAAAATCACCTTCGTCAGCCTGGTTGCAGAGCCTCTCCACTCGGCCTTTCACCAACTGTGTGGAGACCTCGAAAACTCTGGTCTACCGATCTTCATTCATGAATCCGATGACTGGACTCAAGCCACCAGACTGATAGAAGACGGCACAGCTCAGGCGGGTGCGATGTGCGGACTGCTCTACGCCTTGCTTAAGGCCCGAGGGGTCCCCCTGGTGCCGGTGGCCGGACCAGTTCTTCAGCTGCAAAGCTATAAGGATCAACCTGTCTACTGGCCGGTGGTGGTGGTCCCTGAGAACTCTTCGGCTCGGAACCTGAACGACTTGCAAGGTTCTCGCTGGCTGGTGAATGAAAGCGACAGCTACTCGGGCTTTCGAGGCCTGATGGCGGAATTGACCCGACAAGAGCTCAGGGACCGACCCTTTGCCGACGTGGTATTCACCGGTTCTCACCAAGCTTCCCTAGAGCAACTGTTGCTAGGAGAAGGAGACTTCACTGTTCTCGACAGCACTTTCTGGGATCACCTATCCCCGGCAAAGTTGACAGGCTTGAAGACCTTACAGACCCTACCCCCCAGAGCCGCGCCTCTGCTGGTCTGCCATCCAGATAGGCAGGATTTCCGGAGTGCGGTTCTGGCCCTCAAGAGCTATCCCGCTCCCTTGAAGAGCTTGGCCCCGGTGGTTGATTCCGACCTCGACCCAATTCGTCAAGATTGGAATTTATCTCTCGAGGCCCCTTGGCCTAGCGGTGCTTCGGCCCAAAGCTCAACAGAATTCGTTCTCGGGGACCTGGCCCGGGAGTCTCGAGACTACACCCTGCTCCAACAGGCTCAAGACGATCAACAACTCTTGCAGCAGATGGCCCAAGACCTCCTGCGCTGCGCTGCCCAGAGGGGCCAAGAGACCCATGCAAACGGAATGGAATTCTTTGATCTCGGAAATGGTGGGCTCCAGTATCCGCTGTATTTGCTGAAACCGGAGTTGTTAGAACGTCCCGAGTTGACGGTCATCGGGTTCACCAGCAAGCTGAACCCGGACGCCGAACTTGGACCGCTCTTTGAGGCCGACCACCAATTAGTGCAAGAGTTTCCCAAACATGAAGGCTTCATCAGTTACAGTTCTCAAGAGTTCGAGCCCGGGCGATGGGCCAATCTAGCCGTTTTCCAGGATCGGGCCAGCAAGGACCGCTGGGCGGCCAACGCCTTGCATACGAAAGCCATTAGAGATCACTCTGCGGGTTGCTACCACCACATTCGCCTACACTTGGCTCGCTGGCCAAGCAAGGATCAGACCTTGGAGTTTCTCTGCACTCGCTACCTGGACTACACCGACGCCAAGACCTGGTACGGAGTGCGGACCTACGCGTAAAGCTGGCAGCTTGGGGGCAAAAAGAAAACCCCGGGATGTTGTCGTCCCGGGGCAAAACCTCGTGTGTGTTAAGAGCATTGTCACGCACTTTCAGGTAGTGTCTAGCCCTAGGACAGATTTTTTTTTGATCTTTTTTGCTCGACTATCTTGCGTGTGGCTCGGACAACTCTCGGGTTCTTATCTCCAGTCACCAAAGAGCACAAAACCAGCCCAGTAGTAAGGGTGCTCGTAGCCTGGGGTGTCTCGCACCTTGCGTTGAGCCCCGATGAGGGCCTCGGCCTTGCTGCTACCATCTTTGAGGCTGCGGTAGAAGCTGGACATCAATTCGGCGGTGGAATCGTCGTTCA
The DNA here is from genome assembly GCA_050486105.1 of Vulcanimicrobiota bacterium. Classification (GTDB taxonomy): domain Bacteria; phylum Vulcanimicrobiota; class Xenobia; order Xenobiales; family JADMJV01; genus JAEXNA01. The sequence continues at coordinate 17,525 of JBJHCR010000001.1, read as the reverse complement.
CCGCCCAGAGTGTGGCCACCACGGATCGCGAACCGGCCAACCAAAAAGCTTCAGCCAAGCTAGCGACATAGCCGGCTTCGACTCGATCAGCCATGGCGGTGTTGCAGGCTGAAAGAGTCACGATCGACGTATTCTCAAGAGACATGTCGAAGATCTCCTCTTGAGCCAGCCTTTCACGTCCCGACATTTGCAGGTAATTGTTCAAAGAATTGTTTATGTCCCACTCTCCGTGGGTCGCCAGAGGAAGCACCTCAGCCTTGCCACCAAACTCCTTGAAGTTCTCTTTGGTGACATCCTTGCCCTTAAACAGCTTGGAGTCCTTAAAGAGGTCCGCGATATCCTGACCTTCCTTTGCTGCAGCCGGCAAGTCTAGCCCCGAGTCTGCAAAGGCCACTACGCTCTTCACCGGGGTGGCCGTGGTGCTGGCGATGCGCAAGAAGTCGGTGGGCTTTGCCAGTTTGAGCAGCACCTTGTCGTCGATGAGATAGCGCCCGTTGGAACCCATGAGGGCGGAAAAAGGAAGCACACTCAGCCGACCGGTGGGAATCAGCACCAGGATCCTTCGATCCTTGATGTCTTCGGCCACCGAATCGAGCAAGAGGGAGTGGAGACGCTTCGAGGATTTCTCCAAGTCCTCGTCATTGCTGACAAGTTCCGGGATTCTTCGGGTGAATTCCTCGGCCAATCGGTCGAGTTCAGCGCTGCCGATCTCCACTTGTCGTAAACGAAAATCGTCTCGAGTGACCAGGAAAATGTAGAGGGCATCTGGGGTAGGAAAATATTGAATCACCGCCACTTCGGGAGGGAGGGCCTTTTGGATGTCAGGCAGGTTCAGGGGGTCGAATCGGAGCGCTTGAGTGTAGAGACTGGAGTATCGATCCCGAAGCTCTCGGCTCTTCAACAGAAAATCTGTGCGAGTGTCAGCCAGCAGTTTCTGAGTCTTTTCCAAGAGTTGGTCCCGGGTGGCTGAAGCCGGCATGTTTTCGAGCTGCTTGACCTGTTGAGCTAGGACCGCAACCTCATTCTTCCTACTATCAACCGCCTGAGCTTCGCTTTGGGCCGAAGTCCCGACGCCCATTTTCATCGCTGCTGCTTGGATCTGCTGCCCTTTGAGCAGTTGCTCCAATGCCTGTTGCGGATCGTTGGCCTGGATCTTGGACTTCACGGTGACCTGAGTCAGCTCGGCCGACAGCGACCGCAATTCACTGGCTAAGCGAGGATCAGAAGAAAAGTAGGCAACCGACTCTTGCAGCATAGTCTCGGCCTGTCCGGCAAACAGACTCGCGTTCTTCCAGTCCTGTTGACGGCCATACTCTTTGGCCAACAACACCTTGGCCCTGAGAGACTGCTGTAAGAAGCCGTAGTCGTCAGCTTTGGTCAAGGCTTCTCTCCAAGCGGTCACCGCCTTCTGAGGGCTGCCGGCATCGAGGTAGACCTCCCCAAGCTCCAGCAAATACCGGATCTGCACAAACGGATTCTGGGACTGAGCAAAATACGACTTCGCTTGGTCAGCAGCAGCTTGGCGTTGGTCCTTGGATTGACCCAAAAGCTTGGCCTCAACCAGCTTTGAGCGCCCCTGCAATTCCATCATCAGACTGGCCTTGCCGAAATCTATGGGAGGAAACCCCGGCTCGTCGAAGTTCACTTCAACCTCGGACAACAAGTTAGAGAACTCCACCATGGACTGGTAGATACCTTGGGCTTCCGTTGGGCTCAAAGACTGATTGAAACCCTCCATATTGAGGGCTACTTGAAGCATATAGAGATATTGGTCCAGGGCTGAAACGGCAAAGATTATGCCGCCGAAGGTCGGTTCCAGATCGAAGTCGGTCTCCGCAACCTGGCCGGCTTTGGCCATCACCATGTCAAACTGCTTGACCCACTGATCCATCGATTCGGACAGGATCTTGAAGAGTTCTTCATCGAGTTGACCGCGCGCCTGCAGTTCGTCCATCCAATAGGCGAATTGAGGCGTGGTTTCACTAAACTCCGAGTTCTTGGCATTGTCTGCCAAGGGATCGTAGCCTTCCATAAGTCGCCACAATTCGAGAAACTTTTGTCGAGCTTGAGAGTCGGTCAACTGTCGGCCTTCGGTCTGATCCAGTTGAACTCGTGCAGTCTCCACGGCGAACTTGAGCAAGGGAGAGAATGCCTGAGACTGGGACTTCAGGTCTCGATCCATGCGGGCAAACAAGCTCCTGGCTTCAGCCAAGCGCCCCTGTCGCAATGCCGAACGAAAGGCCACCAGCAGAGCGGCGGCTCTGTCGCTCGGGTCCTGAATACGTGCCAGCAAAGGACCGGCTTGTTCTTCAAATTCTCCTAAGAGCCCCACTTCGGCTAGGGTCACTAGGCGAGCCAACGCGATGGCATCGCGCAGTTCCCTAAAGTCTTCACCCCCCAAGTCCAAGGAATCCTTGAGAGAAGACCCCATCCGTTCTTCCACCACGCTGTAGGTATCGAGTTCCTGGATCATCAGTGTAGGGTCATTTAAGGCTGAAGCAAGAATTACCCGAAAGAGCTTCATGACGTAAAGCATGGCGGTCTGCATCTGCTCTAGTTCCTGCACGGAATCCTCAGGCTGAATCGGTCCACCTACGTCTGTCGGCTGAGGGGATGTCGGTTGCTGAGCAGGAGATTGAGTATAGGCCGTGCTCGACTGCTGGGGTACGGAAAAAACGAACTCGGCATACTGCCCCACGAGACCTTCGACAGACGGATCCCCACTATGGAGTCTGCCAATGATGTCCAGAGGAACCATATCATCCAACAATACGGCGATCTGCAAGGCTAGGTCGCCGGCAAACTCGAGGGCTGCTTCTTGGTCCTCGTAATCAGCAGGGCTCAGTTCGGTGAGGTATATGAGAGTGGATAGAAAGGCTTGCTTGCCGAGCTGTGGCTGGGCCAGAATGGCAGACTCATAGGCCTGTTCGTTACCAGACATCTGGGCCTGCTCGTACAAGCGGTAGAGTTTCCAGGCATGGTCTCTGGCTGCACTCAGGGGATCGGCCCAGACTTGGGAGCAGAGGAGAAGCAAGACTATCAAGAACGCTAATTTTCGCATTAGACAAGATACCCCTAATCTGGCCAGTCGTCCTTCAGATGTGACTCAATTCTCTCTCTCGGCGAAAGACACGCCTTCTAGAAAACCTCGAGCTCGGTCCGTCAAAGGGTACCGAGCCACCAATTTCCAAAAATCAGGACTGTGATCAGCGATCAGTAGATGAGCCAATTCATGAATGATTACGTAGTCGATGACATAGTCGGGAAAATTCTTAAGGTTCTCCGACAGACGGATGGTGCCCTCGGCCGGGGTACAAGATCCCCATCGCTTGTGCTGGCGGCCAGACCAATCGATGGTGAACTCGAGACCTCCGAAATAGTCTTGGGCCAGACGCGCAGCCCGCTCTAATAGCGCGGCCTCCGAGCGACCTGCCTGTCGCTGTGCCCTTTTATGAAGGAGTTTCTCTCTCATTCGAGCGATCCATCGATCCTCTTCAGTTGAGCTCATGCGGGCTGGAATCCTCAGCACCAAGACCCCTTGCTGAACGGTGGCTGAAACCGTTTTCCGTCGACGAGAACTGCGGATAACCCGAACCTCGGCAAGTTCCGAGCACTCAGGACCAGAATCGGCGGACACGCCTTTATTGAACCTTTCCCAGGCGAGATGGCTCACAGGAGAGGGAGGACGGCTTCAAAAGCGAAACGCAAGCGCACCCAGCATGAATCGATACCAATGAAGCGCTAGTCTGGAGCGCCCTGAGACACCAAAAAGTCTTACTTGAGCTGGGGTTAGGAGCAAATAAAGAGAACGACCTCGTGAGCGCCCTGGAATTGCCCCAACTCACTCTGGCGACGGCCATCGTCGACACTTTACAAGGGACGGCTGCCCTCTGTCCTCTGGTCATTCTGTTCCCTTTAATCGCTTTTCTGGTCATCTCCTTCGTGACTTCTCGCCACGGCTCGGCCTCTGCGGCCGTCTGCCTGACTTCATTTGTGGGGGCCCTAGCCGTTTCTTTAGGGCTAGCCGCCGAACAACTGGGCACTCAGGCCCCTATCTACCAGAAGGAGCACCTCTGGCTCGGGGTTGGAGAGCCTCTGTCTGCGGCCATCTCCGTGGGCCTCCTCATCGATCCTCTGAGCAGCTTGACTTCAGTGATGGTCTGCTTCATCGCTATTCTAGTTGCGGTCTATTCCTATGGCTACATGACCACGGAAATCGGACATTTCCCTACTCAAGACGACAGCTCTCTTTCAAGATTCTACGGCTACCTTTCCCTTTTTGTCTTCTCTATGTTGGGGTTGGTCTTCTCCAGCAATCTTTTGCAAATCTACATCTTTTGGGAATTGGTGGGAGTGTGCTCCTACTTCTTGATCGGCTTCTGGTACTTTAAGAAGAGCGCTGCCGACGCCAATAAGAAGTCGTTCATCGTCACCAAATTCTCGGATCTCTTTTTCTTGATGGGGGTCTTGGCCGTAGGGGTCGGAGCGGGAACATTTCGCTTCACCGATTTGGATCAGATCGGTATCACCGCTCTGGAAGCGCAAAAGGCCGTGGCCCAGGGTCTGACTCCTGAAGGGGCCGCCGTTCTGCCCTTCGCCCTCTTTGGTATGGTGGCCCTACCGCTGATTTTGATCGCCTTTGGCCCCATCGGAAAGAGCGCCCAATTCCCTCTGCACGTCTGGCTCCCCGACGCTATGGAAGGACCAACCCCGGTTTCCGCCTTGATCCACGCGGCCACTATGGTGGCCGCCGGGATCTACCTTGTGGCCCGCCTTTTCGGGCTCTACCAAGCGGTCCCGGAAGCCGCCGCTTTCGTGGCCTTCATCGGATCTTTCACCGCTCTCTTGGCGGCCCTCATGGCGGTGGTGCAAAATGATATTAAGAAGGTCTTGGCCTACTCCACCATCTCTCAGTTGGGCTTTATGCTGGCCGCTCTGGGCTCTGGAGCATACACTGCCGGGCTGTTCCATCTCTTCACCCACGCCTTTTTCAAAGCCCTGCTCTTTCTGGGAGCCGGAGCGATCATCGTGGCATGCCACAACAACGACATGTGGCGAATGGGCGGCTTGGCCCGTCATCTCCCCAAGACCCACTTCACTTTCTTGATTGGGTGTCTGGCTCTAGCGGGAATTCCGCCGCTGGCCGGCTTCTGGTCCAAGGACGAAATAATGGCCGGAGTCTCCGGTCACCCTTTGCCCTTTTTGCTGCTCGCTGCCGCCGCATTTCTCACCGCCTTTTACGTCACTCGGTTGTACTGCGTGGCTTTCCGAGGGGAGTACAGGGGAGAGCAGCCTCCTAGCGTATGGAGCGGCCCGGTGCCGGAGTCCGAATTGCCGGCTCCTCTGAGCCCATCCCGGGACGGTTTAGGCATGGAGCCGGAGTGGACTGAAGAGCAGGCCGACGTGGAGGTCCATCCTCCAGCCTGTTTGGGGGCCAAGCAAGAGAAGGTGCCCCACCACCACGGTCCACCCCATGACACGGGTTCGAGCATGCTGGTTCCCCTGATGATCCTGTCGGTGTTTGCCGCTTTGCTGGGCTTCATTGGCATGCCCAACGGTATGCTGGCCCAAGAAACCAATCTCTTCCACAAAATCATCTGGCACCCCAGCGAAGCAGCCCACGACTTCCATTGGGAAGTGATGGCCCTGAGTATTTTCATCGCCGTTCTCGGTGTGCTGGTAGGCTGGAGCCTTTACGGATCCCATCCCGAGGCCGGAGAGCGAAAGCTGCGCCGGGTTCTCGGTGGGTTCCATCGGGTCCTCAGGCAAAAATTCTATTTTGACCATTTATGGGCTTGGCTGGTGGCTAAGACCATGTTCGCGGGTGCGCGCCTAGGTGCATTTTTTGACGACAGCATCGTGGACGGCGGGGTTCGGATATTCGCGCGGGGAACAGGGGCACTCGGTGAAAAAATCCGTCAGGAACAAACCGGACAAGTCGCTCACTATCTCTTCATGCTGGTGGTGGCCTTGCTGATGCTGGTGGCCCTGGTGTCAGCAGTGCAGCCAGATTTTGCCTTGAGTCCCAGCCGGATTTTTAACCCTGGAGAGCCCTTTCCTGGCGGAGGTCTGCTGCCGTGATCCCTTGGCTGTCTATACTTCTTTGGCTTCCCATGCTGGCCGCCATCGCCATCGTCATCGTCCCTAGTGAGCAACCCAAGGTCTATCGTGGAATCGCGGTCTTTGCCGGCTTGGGAATGCTGGCAATCAGCGTGCTGATTACCATCCTGGGCGCCGAGTCGGTATCCGGCTTGAGTTCCGGGCAGTTTCTCTTCGTCGAGGACATGGCCTGGATGCCCGCTTTGGGAATCACTTATAAGCTTGGGGTAGACGGCCTGTCCTTGCCCATGGTGCTGCTGTGCGGAATCATTGCTTGCTCGGTCCTTGCCATGTCTCACCAGGTGGCCCATCGGCACCGTGAGTTCTATGCCTTGACTCTGGTGGCTATCTGTGGATGCCTGGGTACCTTCCTGAGCATCGACCTTTTCTTCTTCATCCTCTTCTATGAACTCGCTTCCATCCCGATGTTTTTCCTCGTGGGCATCTGGGGTTCAGACAAAAGCGGAGACGGTCGACCGGTTACCAAGACCGGAGCGGCGACCAAACTGCTGATCTATTTGCAATTCGGTGGAGGCCTAGTTCTTCTAGGATTTTTGGGGCTCTACTTTATCTCGGGCACCAACAGTTTCGATTTGCAGACCCTGCATAGTGCAACTTTTTCCATTCCGGTTCAGAAGATACTTTTTTTGGTCATCTTCATTGGATTCGGTATCGAATCTGGTCTTTTTCCTTTCCATACCTGGCTTCCGGACGGTCACTCCTGCGCCCCCACTCCCTTGTCCATGCTCCTGGCTGGAGTGCTTCTCAAAATGGGTGGATACGGAATATTCCGCTTCGGATTTGAGCTGTTTCCTATGGGCGCTCGAGAATTGATGCCTTATTTTGCGATTCTCGGACTCATCAATCTTCTCTACGGTGGCCTATGTGCCCTGAGGCAAACGGACATTAAGGTGATGATCGCCTATTCCAGCGTCTCTCACATGGGGATGGTCTTCTTGGGCATGGCCTGCATCAACTCCGATCAGACCACCGGAGCCCTTTTCGGGCTATCCGGGGCGCTGTTGCAAATGTTCTCTCACGGGATCATCACCGCTCTCCTTTTCGGAGTGGCAGGCACTCTCTACGAAGTGACCCACGCTCGGGATTTTCGAAAGTGGGGAGGTTTGGCGGCGCGAACACCGAGGTTTGCCATCTTCTTCATCATAGGGGCTCTGGCTTCCCTGGGCTTGCCGGGATTCACCGGATTTCCGTCGGAATTGTCAGTCTTTTTGGGTCTGTTCAAGACCGACCCCACGTTATGTTGCCTGGCCATCCTAGGGTTAATCCTAACGACCACCTATCTGCTTCGCTCGGTGCAGTACGGTTTCTACGGACCGCTCAATCCCAAGCTCACCAAAATAAGAGATGCGGATGGCACCGAACTTGCCGTTTTCTCCATGCTGGCGGCCGTCACCATCGTTTTCGGTTTCTATCCTGCGTCGCTGGTTAGCCTGTTTCAAAGCTATCTCCAACCTCTAGTGGGAGGCTTTCTCTGATGACCATAACCGTAGGTATGATGCCCTTGCTCTTGCTCTGCCTGGGTCTCTTGGCCATAATAGTCGCTGACATTCATAGCTCTTCCCCTCTGCGGAGTTATCGCATCGCCATTTCCACAGCAGCGGCCGCCTGCCTGGCCTCCCTAGCCGCTGCCGTGCAACCCGTTGTCCCCTCTTGGGAGCCGCTCTATCGAGTTCTGGCGCTCGACCCAATGGGGCACGTATTCAGCGCCTTGGTCTTAGGACTGGCGCTTTTGGCCATGGGAGTCTCACAGAACTCTTTCAAAGAAGAACAACAAAGTTCCGGAGAGTATTACACCATGCTGCTCTCGGCGACTCTGGGTGGCGTTTTGGTTACCCATGCCCAGGAGCTTCTGCTGTTCTTCATAGCCTTCGAGTTGCTCTCTATCCCTCTCTATATCGCCGTCAGTTTTCGAAGATATCATCGGGCCTCAGCCGAAGCCGGTTTAAAGTATTTTCTCTCTGGGGCTGTCTCCGCCGCCTTTTTTCTCTTCGGAGCCTCATGGATTTTTGGAGCCACAGGAAGCACATTATACTCGAGCTTTCCCCTAGCTCTCACCCAGGGCCATGTCCAACCCATGTTCTTGGGAATCTTGATGGTCTTGGCTGCCTTCGGCTTCAAGTTGGCCGCCGCGCCTTTTCATATGTGGGCGCCCGACACTTATCAGGGTGCTCCCATTCCAGTGGCTGCGTTCTTGTCCACCGTGCCCAAAGCGGCGATGTTCGGGGCTCTGGCGAGATTGCTCTTGGCCAGCTCAGATCTCTTCGACTTCGAGCTCATCGTTGCCCTGGCTGCGCTTTCGGTCCTCTCGGTGATCCTTGGGAATCTGGTGGCCATCACCCAACAAGAAATTACCAGGCTACTGGCCTACTCAGGTGTCGCGCAAGTCGGTTATCTCTTGATGGGGGTGTGCGCCCTGGGTTCCGGCTGGAGTTCGAAGCAGTTGGACCTAACCCAGGAGGCTCTGGGGGCCCTGCTCTTCTACTTGCTGGTCTATACCGTGACCAACATGGCCCTTTGGGTCGTAATTTTGCTGGTCAGTGAGCTTCGACAAAGCTCCAACTTGGATGCCTTCAATGGTCTAAGCAAATCTTCACCGCTGCTGGCCTTCGCTTTACTCATCGGGACCCTCTCTTTGGCCGGAGTGCCCCCCCTGGCAGGTTTTGTTGGAAAAGTTTATCTCTTCCGAGTCGCCTTCTACAGCCAGCCGGTCTTGGCAGTCATTGGGGTCTTGGGTTCGGTCCTCAGCCTTTACTATTATTTTAACCTCCTTCGTCGGTGTTATTTTTTGGAGCCGGAGACTCAAGACGAGGGCATCGAACTCGCCTGGTCCTATAAGGGATTACTGGTGCTTCTATTGACCTTGTCGGCCTTTGGGGGCCTGATTCCCACCGTGGCCCAAGGGGGCCTCAATTTTGCAGAACGGATCCTCCAATCGATATGACCGCTCCCCACAGCAACGGCAACCACGAGGCCAATCAGCGCCTTAAAGCTGAAGAAGCAACCTTAACCAAGATCCTCTCCGCCAAGATGGAGCACCAAGACTGCCTACAAGCTGCAGATCGAGAGGCCGTTGCCTATCGGATCTCGGAGATCATGGTGGCAGCCAAAGACCTGTACACTAGGGAACTCCCCAGATTGCTCGATGAAAATCAGGATCAAGGGGACTCGAAATTTTTCGAAGACCTGGCAGGACTAAGAATGATATTTTTTCACTTGAGAGACCTGATCACCGACTTTGACGAAGCCTTCCTTGATGCCATGACGAACGAGCGGGAAGCTGTGGGCGAGGAACTCGAGGAATCCTCGGAAGAAGATGACCCCGAAGAGCTTTAGGGAGTTCTCCGAAGTGAGGGTATTTGGGTCCTAAGGATTTGGTCCGTAACAACTTTCTGGACTCGGTTGTCGGGGCGCCGGGCACCCGTGGGTGTGGTAAGGCGGTTTGAACTACTAGACTCATATTCCGCACTTCTCAAAATAGTTGCCAAAACTAGGACTATATGAAGCAAAGAGCACCCAGGTTTTTCCTGAAATGTCGAAATGTGCTTGACAAGGAATGAAAACAGGCCAGGCTAAGCATTTTGTCCGAGAAGTGCGGAACGTGAGCCTAGTATCGGGAATACGTGAGTGAAAATCAACGCTGCCGGGGGGGGGGTGCATCGGCAGCCCAAACCGAGAAGTTATTCCGGACCAGATTCTTAGGTTAAATCTTCAAAGCGGACAAACTCCTGGGTGATGGTAGTGGAGGTGGTGAAAGAGAACTGCCCGATCTGAGGTGAGGTTACGGTGTCCAATTCGTAGCGAACCAGTATCCCTTCCTCCGGGGCAAAATAGATCGTTCCGTGAGATCCCATGAGAACGATGGCTCGTCCACTTCGGTCAGGCATGGGAATGCCGAACTCGAACTCATCAACCGAACAAGAGATCTCGACACACTGCATGCCCTCGACCTCTCGACTGCCCTTCAGTTCGTACGTCGTGGTACAGGCTACAGTCTCGGGCGATTGCGGTATGGGGATCTTGACCTCTCCAGTCCAACTAGATCCCTCGGAGACCGAACCTTCGGGGAGAGCGAAGGCGTTAGCTGGGTTGAGGCCTGAGACATCGAGAACCTCGCCTCGGGGACCCAGGCGCTGATAAATGATCTGCCTCTGCTCGCCGCGGGGGTCGGCACCAGGAGGACTCAACATGCACAGTATGTGAGCCGTCTCATCGGGATCCACGGCGAGAACTCTTTGGCGAAGATCGTTGGTGAAGACATTTTCCGTCTCATTGACAACCTGTTCCCCTTGTTGAACCTGTTGGTCCAGTTGGGTCTTCAGCGAATAGAGCGCTGTGCGACCAGGAACAAACTTCAAACGCAGCTCTACACCAGTCTTGAGATCCAAAATCTTCCGCCTCCGATTCGATGATTGTGAGATCCGTTCAGCGACAAGAGACTCCGTTCCTTCCCCATGTCACCTCCGTCCCGCCGGGCCCTAACTTAAGAATCGAAAACCCAAAGTGCTTGCCTTGAGTCGAGCGCTTTAAGCTCGCCTCAGTAGGAAAGCTCTCTCCAACAGCTAAAGGTTGCGACCAGAAAGCCAACGACCATGACCTTTAGCCTAACCATAGACGCCGGAAACTCTCAGCTTTGTCTTGCCTTATACCGCAATGACGAACTCTGGGCCTCAAGTCGACTGGCCACCAGGCCACTTCCAGACCGCTCTCAGCTGCTCGAAAGCTGGAACAAGCTGTTGGGAGTTTGTGACATCTCATCCTCGGAGGTCCATCTGTCCATCGCCAGTGTGGTTCCGGGTCTCGATCGAACTCTCCAAGATGCAGCCCAGTGTTTTCAACCTTCTTCCTATCTCTGGGTCGATACAGATTCTCCCCACGGTTTGACTATGAAGCCTTCCATTCGCAATGAGATTGGAGCGGATCTGATTGCCGGCTTAGTGGCGGCTCGCAGTCAAACCGTCGGCCCTCTCTTGGTAGTCGACTGCGGGACAGCCACAACCTTGACTCTACTTTCGCAAACAGACGAAATCCTTGGGGTGGCTATCTTGCCAGGTTTGGTCACCCAGCTCCGAGCCTTAACCAAGAGTGCCCCTCACCTTCCCTCCGAGATCGCCCAACAGGCCCCAGACCTCCCCTTTGGGACCGACACCGTAGAGGCAATCCAAGCTGGCATTCTCTATGGGCACGCCGAGGCTATCGATGGGCTGATCTCGCGCTATCGCACCATGTTTGAAGGACAAAAATTGTCGGTTTTCGGTTGCGGAGGACTCTTTCACCGGATCGCAGCCTTGAGCCCCTCCGTGGACGTCAGCGAGGCTCTGCTGGTCAATGTGGGGTGCCGCATCCTGAGCCAAAGACAACTGCAGGAGGCGTTTTGAACCCTGTCGAAGCGCAGCGGACTCTATGGCCATGACTGGACTTCGCACAAATGTTCTAGAGATGGACCAGGTCACCCTCACTGAGGTCGTACAGCAGTATAAAGAATTCCTCTCTCCAGACCTGGCCAGACTGCTCCGGCTCACAGGATTCGGAGTTCTGGAGATCTCCGCCTCAGGGGTCTGGGTTACTGATCATACCGGTCGAAAGTATCTGGATTTTTCTGGTGGCTACGGTGTCTTCTCTCTAGGGCACAGGCATCCGAAGGTGGTGGCCGCCGTCAAAGAGCAGTTGGATAGACTGGCTCTCAGTTCTCGAGTGTTCTTCAATCCCTGGCAAGCGAGACTGGCCCAACGCTTGGCCGAAGTTACCCCCGGGGAGCTGCAGCGCTCTTTTTTCTGCAACAGCGGCACCGAAGCCATAGAAGCCGCTCTCAAGCTGGCTCGAGTGTCCACCGGACGTGCAGAATTTGTCTCTACTGTCGGGTCTTACCACGGCAAGACTTTGGGAGCCCTTTCCGTCTCCGGCAGAGCGAGCTATCAAGACCCGTTCGCCCCGCTTCTGCCGGGCTGCCGCGCGGTCGAGTTTAACGATCTGCAGGCTCTAGATCAGGCCCTCACTGAAGAGACGGCAGCCCTGGTCTTGGAACCCGTCCAAGGCGAAGGGGGGATCCATTTGGCTGCCCCAGGATACCTTCAGGAAGCCAGACGTCTGTGCAGCGAACGTGGGATTCTGCTGATCGCAGACGAGGTGCAGAGCGGTCTGTGCCGCACGGGGCGTTGGTTTGCCGTCGAGCACTACCAGGTGGTGCCGGATATCATGACTATGGCGAAAGCCCTAGGTGGCGGGGTCCTCCCCATAGGAGCCATGATAGCTACCCCCGCCGTAGCAGAAGCCTACCGAGGACGACCATTGCTGCACACCAGCACTTTTGGAGGAAATCCCCTTGCCTGCAGCGCAGCTTTCGCGGCCCTAGAAGTCTTCGCTGAAGAGGACTTAGCCAACCGGGCAGCCACCTCTGGAGAGAGTTTGATGTCCGGTCTGCGAACTTTGCAAACAGAGTTCCCGGACCTTGTCGCAGATGTTCGAGGTTTAGGTTTGATGATCGGAGTCGAGTTCACGGAAGACCGCTATGGTGGTTCGGTCATTTTTGAGATGGTCAAGCGCAACGTGATCGCTGTCTACACTCTCAATCAACCGAAAGTCATCCGGTTTGAACCACCCCTCAATGTGGATACAGAGGAGATCGAGACGGCTCTCCACGCGCTGCGAGAATCCCTTCTGGAAACCCGACATCGTCTCGGAAAGAGAGCTTGATGCATGCCTTTGGTTGAACGCAAAATCGTGATTGACGGAGAGCCCAAAGCTGTTTATGAGCTGGCCAAAGACATGGAGCGATTCCCCAATTTCATGCCGGATGTGGAAAGCGTCAAAGTCGTTTCTCGTGAAGCCAATAGGACGGTCACGGAATGGGTGACCAATGTGGACGGCACGCCTTTCCTTTGGACGGAAGAGGACCATTTCGACGATGGCAACCTGCGTATCGACTATGCCCTAATCGAAGGGGACCTGGAAAGGTTTGAAGGATCTTGGGCTTTCCAGGCCCGGGACGGCAAGACCGAAGTCACCCTGTTGGTGGATTACGATTTTGGACTTCCCGAGTTGACCGAACTGATCGGACCGACCCTGCACGACAAGATCGGCGAAAACAGCGAAATGATGCTCTCCGGCATCAAAGCCTTAGTTGAGGCCCAATCATGAACCGCTTCTCCTTTTTGACTCACCCTCTGGGGATGAAGGACGTGGTTCGCTACGCGCCCAAGGCCGCGGGCAAGCGAGAACCCATCGTCTTGAAAATTTTGGAGTGGATGCCTCCGTATAAGGCCTCAGAAATCGTAGGAGTTCGCTCACCCCATGGACGAGAGGTTTGCGGAAACTTCGTTATGGTGCCGCTGATGCCCAGCCAGTTTTTGAATCTGGACCGCAAAGCTGTGGTGGACAGGGTCAAACAGGCGGCCTTGATCGGACAAGAGTTGGGAGCTCAGGTGGTGGGGCTGGGAGGCTACAACTCGGTGGTTGGCCGAGCGGGCCAGGCCGTAGCCGAAGTGCTGGATATCGCCGTAACCAGCGGCAATTCTTATACTATCGCCACCGCCTTAGAAGGAGCGCTTGCCGCCGCCAAGGCCCTCGACGTGGATCTCAGTCGCTCCACGGCAGCAGTGATCGGGGCCACGGGATCCATCGGAAGTGTTTGCTCGCGCTTCATGGCTCGCAAAGTTCCTCGCTTGGTGATCTCGGCGCGTTCCAAGTCTCGACTGAAAGTCTTGGCTGAAACCATTCAGAAGGAGAGTTCTACCGCTCTCAAAGTAGAGATGGACCTTACTCAAGCCTTGTCCGAGGCCGATATTGTGATCACCGCGACGTCCTCAGGGGGGAGCATCATCCAAGCCGAGCACCTCAAAACTGGGGCCATAGTCTGCGATGTGGCCGTTCCCCACGATGTCTGTCGAGAGGTCTCTCGCTTACGGCCCGACGTTTTGGTTATCGAAGGCGGGGTGGTGGAAGTTCCTGGAGAGGTCGATTTTGGCTTGGACTTCGGCTATCCCGAAGGAGTGGCCTTGGCCTGCATGGCGGAAACCATGATCTTGACCCTGGAAGGTCGCTTCGAAAACTTCTCTATTGGTCGTGGTCTAGAATTTGAAAAGGTCCAAGAGATCGAAATTTTAGCCGCTCGAAACGGATTTCGATTGGCCGGGTTCCGGGCATTTGACGAGCCGGTCTCCAAAGATAAGATCGAAGAGGTGGCTTCCTACATTCGCCAAGCTCGACAACCGGTTCGAGTGATTCTATGAAGACTGTGGTCTCCGTCTCTCTGGGAACGTCCAAGAGAGACCACGAATCTCAATTGAGTATTCTAGGCGAAACCATCTCCGTCAGCCGTCGCGGAGTCAATGGCAACTTCAAGAAAGCCCTCGCTCTCCTTCAGGAACTCGACGGTAAAGTCGATGCTATCGGCCTAGGTGGGATCGATATCTATCTGAAATCCCGTAACGAAACCTTCGTCCTGCGTGATGGAATGCGGCTCAAAGAGGCCGTCACCACCACTCCTGTGGTCGATGGCAGCGGTCTCAAGAACACACTCGAACGTCAGACGGTTTTGCATCTCCAACAAACGGGCCAAGTGGATTTCCAGAACAAGAAAGTTCTGATGGTCTGCGCTATGGACCGATTCGGAATGGCTGAGGCTCTCGAAGAAGTGGGGGCCCGCTCGGTCTATGCCGATATGATCTTCAACCTGGGGATCGACAAACCTATCTTGACCCTCGACGAGCTCGAGGAGCGAGCCAAGAAGCTCCTTCCTGAGATCTGCAAGTTGCCGATCTCCATGGTGTATCCCATCGGAAAAAAACAAGAATCCATCGAACCCGACGAACTGACCGCCCCTTATTTCGCCGAGGCCGAAATCGTGGCCGGAGACTTCCACCTAATGCGAAGAAAGCTCCCGGACGATCTTCGTGGAAAAGGGATCTTGACCAACACCGTGACCAACTCCGATATCGGTGAACTCAAGAAACGCCATCTGTCATGGCTTGTCACCACCACCCCTGAGATCGAAGGCCGGAGCTACGGCACGAACGTTCTGGAGGCCGCCCTTTTAGCCCTGTTGGGCAAGCAGTGGGAGGATGTCACCCCGAATGATTACCTGGACCTCATCGAGAAGGCCAAGTTAACCCCAAGAATCGTGCAGTTCTAGGAGCATCTCTGCCGGCCAAGGGTTTTTCTTGCCCGCCGCACATACTTTGAACTATGGCCTCCTCGGACAATCTGATTCGCGACATCGAACAGCTCATCGAAGAACTCGAAGAGGGCTCTTCGGCAGAAGTGGTGGTGAGTCTAGCTTCCAGGTCTGGCAGTTATGCCGACGTGGATCTCGCTTGGGGAATCGCCTTCGCTCTCCTGAAACTAGCCACGGCGATTTGGAGCCCCTTTG
Source organism: Vulcanimicrobiota bacterium (assembly GCA_050486105.1). Taxonomy (GTDB): domain Bacteria; phylum Vulcanimicrobiota; class Xenobia; order Xenobiales; family JADMJV01; genus JAEXNA01. Next base: position 2,041 of record JBJHCR010000001.1, on the reverse strand, counting down.
AGTTTCATCCGAACTATGTGGTGCCCAACGTCGTGCTGCTCGGAGTGTTAGGGTGGTTGCTCAGCCGATACTCCGGAGTCCTTCGTCGGCTTTCGGTGCCGCGAAGTCGACAGGCTCAGCAGGTCCTCGATTCAGCCCAGTTGACATTCCTCCGCCTGGGAGTCGACCGTACCCAGAAGCGCATCGGAATCTTGCTCTATCTTTCCAAACTCGAACGCAGGATCGAGATCGTGGTGGATCGGGCCATCGAAAGCCGCTTGTCCCCAGAGGTTCTGGAAAACTGGCGCCAGTGTTTCGGCACCGCAAGAAACGTTCAAGCCTTGACCGAGGGACTCACGGCCTTGCTCAAAGAGATGAAAGGACCCCTAGCCCGTCAGCTCCCCCGAGCGAGCGACGATTTCAATGAATTGGCCAACCGTCCGGTGGAGCTGGCATGAAAGTCTTGCTCATAATCTTGACCTTGAGTCTCGCTGCTGCCGCTCGAGTAGGTGGAGGCGAAAGTTATTCCGGAGGAGGCTACTCTTCCACTTCGTCGGGGTCAGGATCCGGCGGAGGAGATGGCGAGGCCATCGGAATCCTCATCGAGCTCCTGATCCGGCTGCTCATCTACTACCCTGAGATCGGCATCCCCCTGCTCATCGCGGGCGCCGTGTTCTATTATATTTCCACTCGTAAGAACGCCGGGGACCAAGCGTTCTCTCAGTTGCAGCAATGGTCGGCCAGCAATACGGTGCGAAGCCAGAGAGCGGACCTGTCGGCCCTACGCCGACAGGATGTCAACTTCAGCAAACCTCTGTTTTTCGATTTTGTGGGCTTGCTGTACAACCGAGTCTATCTAGAGCAGAGGGATCTCAGGAGAGTGGGGGCCTATCTCACCAACTCCTTTCGCCAGGCCCTGGAAGGCGAGCCGCTCACCGGACTCAAGAGCGTCATTCTAGGCGGCCTCAGAGCCACCGGTGTGATGCTCTCAGCGCACGATCAGAAAGTGGTGGTGGAAGTCGAGGCCAATCTAGAATTCGAAGATGGACACTCCCTTTTCATCGTGGATGAGCTCACCTTCCATCGGCGTCCCGGGGCCCTCACGCCCCCTCCGGAAAACGTCTATCGTCTGGCTTGCCCAAACTGCGGGAGCACCGAACCGGTGAATGCCTCCGGTCAATGCACCTACTGCAAATCCCAAGTCAATGACGGCCGATTTGGCTGGCTGCTCACTGGTTTGGTTCGTCGCCACACCGCTCCCAAGCCCAAGTTGGTGCTGTCGAGTTCGGGGCACGAGATGGGCACCGACCTGCCCACTCGGCGCAGTCCGAATCTGCAGAGCGCCTTGGCCCAGGTGAAGGCCCAGGACCCGAGTTTTGAGCTTGAAGAGCTGCAGGAGTTCGCGAGGATGGTCTTCATCTTGCTTCAAGAAGCTTGGACCGAAGATGCCTGGGAGAGAGCCAGGCCCTACGAGACCGACACTTTATACCAACAGCACACTTTCTGGCTGCAGAGCTACCGCAACGAAGGGGTTCGAAACTGTTTGGAAGACATCACCGTGCAGCGAGTGGAATTGGCCAACATCGAGCAGGATCGCTACTTCGAAAGCGCTACCTTTCGCATCTTTGCCTCCATGAAAGACTATAAGCGAAGCCTCGCGGACGGCTCACTTCTAGCCGGCGATCCTAATCAGGTGCGTTTTTTCTCTGAGTATTGGACCTTCATCCGCCGAGCTGGAGTGACCACCCCGGAGCGGGAAAAGACCCGCTGCCCCAGCTGTGGAGCCCCTTTGGATCGAGTCAATCAGGCCGGAATTTGCGAGTATTGCCAGGCCAACATCACTCGTGGGGACTTCGATTGGGTGCTGTCGCGCATCGAACAAGACGAAGCCTATTTCGCCTGAGGGAGTCGAGCTCATTCCCGCCCGTCTCTGAGATGATTCCCCTCGCCCCCCCGATATGCCACCCCCAGGGCGGATCCTAAGCCAACCCCAGAGTGGCTTGGGCCTACTCCCGCGCGAATCCACCCCCAGCGCGGAGACAAAACCACCCCCCGCGCCGCG